>JAWVYG010000229.1:0-5416 GCA_033722815.1 Halioglobus sp. | reverse complement strand
TATCGATGCCCTGCGCCTCCCAGCCGACCACCCAGGGATAGCAGGCCATGTCGGCGATACTGTAGTTGTCCCCCGCCAGGTAGCGGCGGTCGTAGAGGCGGTTGTTCATCACCCCATACAGGCGGTGTAGCTCGTCGTCGAAGCGGCGCATGGCGTAGGACTGGTCGCCCTGCGAGTCCTTCAGCCGGGCGAAATGGCCGCGCTCGCCGAACTTCGGCCCCTGGTTGGCCATCTGCCACATCACCCACTGGTACACCTCCCACTTCTCGCGCGTTGATTCGCCGCCGAAGCGTCCGAATTTTTCCGCCAGGTACATCATGCAGGCGCCCGACTCGAACACCGACAGGGGCTCGCCGCCGTCCCCGGGTTCGTGGTCGACGATCGCCGGCATGCGGTTGTTGGGGCTGATGCGCAGGAAAGCCTCCTCGAACTGCGCGCCCCGGCCGATCTCGCAGTAGACGACGTTGTAATCCACCCCCATCTCTTCCAGCTGGATGGTCAGCTTCTTGCCGTTGGGTGTGGGCCAGTAATGCACATCAATCATAGGGCTTCTCACGATTTTGGGGCCGGGACAGGCTGTAAATATAGACCATCCGGCGGCGGCGCGGCGCGACCGCGCCGAGCTTGTGACAGGCGCCGGCGATTTCGCTATCTTCGGGCACGTACGATGAAGAAGAGGTCACGCGATGTCAGACAGGGACCGCGTTGCGCAGGAAGCCCGCGCAACCTACGAGCGCCTTGTAGCCACCAGGGATGAGATCGACCGCGGTGAGCGCGGCTGGGACACGCTGGCGGATTTCTTTACCGAGGACGCGGTATACATAGACCCCGCCTGGGGTCGCCAGGAGGGTCGCGAGACGATCCGGCAGTTCTTTGTGGACTCGATGTCCGGGCTCACCGGTTACGGCTGGTCGACCCCCGAGCGCTGGATCATGACCGAAGGGCCCAGGCTGGTCAGCCAGTGGGACCAGGTCTTCGGGACCCGGGCGGACGGCAGCGAATGGCGCTCCCCGGGGCTATCCATCCTGTACTACGCCGGCGACGGCCTGTTCTGTTACAGCCACGACTACCTGAACATGACCCATGTACTGGAAGGGCTGAAGGCCATGGACTGGCAGCCGCCGCCGGAGTTCAACCTGCCCCCGCAAAAACCCGACTGGTCAACCGACCTGCCCAAGGCCTGGCGCCACCTGGCCGCCGACAGCTGAGCCGCCCGGCGGACGTCAGCGCGACCGCGCCTCGGCAGCGCCGTGCATCAGGCCTCCTGCAACTGCAGCATGTGCGGCAGCGGCAGGTCCAGCGGCGACAGCAGCCCGGGGCGCGCGGTCACCACGTGGGGGATGGCATTGATGGCGCGGGTGCCCGTTGACCAGGTGCCGATAATATCCTCTTCCATGTAGAGTTCGTGGCACAGCCGGCTCCCGGGCGTGCCCCTGACGTCGACTTCCACCCAGCCCGCTTTCGGCCTGCCCGCCAGGAACGCCGTGCTCACATAGTCGTCGTCGAGCAGGAAACGCAGTTCTATGGTTGCCACCGCCTCGCCCTCATGGGTTGTGCTGGCCTTCACCAGCAGTCCGGCCATGGTGCCCTTCTCGACCACCACCTTGTCGCGGTAGTCCTTCACTGCCGGTTCGAACGCCACATCGAAGCTGCGTCCATCGTGGGGCAGCCCGAGCTTCTCCGCGATCAGGTCGGTGATGTCCATCAGGTTGTGGAAAATGGCATAGGTGGTATCGACATTGCTGCGCAGTTCCTGCTCGCTCTTGCCGAACCCGAAATGTTGCAGGAACACCTCGCTCAGTGACGCCTGCTGCTCACAGGTCTTGATGTAGACCGAATCCACCTGTGTGCAGACCGAGGACGCCATCAGCGCCAGCTCGTAGGTCAGGCCGGGGTTCAGCCCCGTACCGTAGAGCGACGATCCGCCCTCCTCGCAGGCCCGCAGGATATCCGGGTAACAGTTCTTCTTCTTCGGGTTCCACCCGGCCATGATGCTGATCACGTTCTTGCCGCTGGCCAGGATGGGAACGATCTCGTCGTAGCGCTCCAGTGGCGGGTTGTACAGCACCACGTCGGCGTCCAACGCCAGTATCTGTTCCGTGTCGTTGGTGGTGATTACGCCCAGTGGCCCGATACCGGCGATTTCGCCGGCGTCCAGGCCAACCTTTTCCGGGTGGAAGACGAAGGCCCCCACCAGTTCCATGGACGGGCAAGCGGCAATGACACGGATCTGGTGCCGCGCGATCTCGCCGGTATACCACTGGATAACCCTGATTTTCTCCATGCGCCGTTTACCCGCCGTCTGTCTCTCCCGTTGACAAGCTGCAACTGTAACACGCGCGAAAGGACATTCCCGCGCGCCATGGCCGGCGGCGGGGCCGATTCAACCTACCTGCGGCCCCGTGCTGTGACCCAGCGCACACCCGGGCCGGGCTCCACCCGCGACGTCGCATGAGCCGACGTTATATACTTCCCGGTGGTATTACACTTCCCCGGGCCAGCAGGCAGCCATGGACCAGGACATCAGACCGGCGGGCGAACCCTCAAACTTCGCGCACTATCCGCCCACGGACTTCGACGAGCCACTGCGTCGCTCCGTGCGGGCGAAGATTTTTGTTTTGATCGCCGCGACAGCGACCATCGTCGGCCTCGTCGTTACCGCGCTGCAACCATCGGTCTTCCGTGCCAGCGCCACCGTGCTGATGACGGCGCCCGTGGCGATCGACGACGAGGAACAGGAAGCGAACGTCCAGGGTGTTGCGATCCAGCGCAGGATACTTCTGGGCAGCGAGGTCACCGAACAGCTGCAGGATGCACTGGCACGGGATGGCTTTGCCGAGGTCGACAAGCGATTCCTGCGCGAAACGCTCAGCGTCAGCCCGGTTCCCGAAACCAACCTGGTGGAGATGAGCGCCAGCGGTGAAGACCGCAAACTGCTGCCCGTCGTCGTCAACACCTGGATCGACGTGTACTCGGACATACGTGCCGCCGGCATACAACAGAGCCAGCAGCAGACGCTGCGGCTGGTGCGCGACCAGCTGGCAGGCCTGGAGGTCAAACTGGAGGAGGCGCGCAGCGCCCTCGCGCTGTATCGCAAGGAACACAACATCACCTCCGCCGAGCGCCAGGAAAACGAGGTGATGTCGCGGCTGGAAGGGCTCAACGAAGCGCTGAACAAGGCCATTGAGCTGGAGGTACTGACCGCGGCACGCCTGCGTACCATGGAGAACGCCCTGGCCCAGGGCAAACAGATTGTCGCCGCCAGCGACCGCGAGAGCGTGGCGGAGATGGAAAACGAATTGCGCGGCCTGCAAAACCGGCTCAAGAACCTGGGCAAGACCTACACCATCGAGTACATCCGCAAGCAGCCGCGCCTGCGCAACATCCCCGTGCGCATCGCCGAACTGGAACAGGCGCTGAAGGAGATCTATGCCAAGGGTGAGGACTTGCAGCTGTCCATCGCAAGGCAGGAGCACGAGGCGGCCCAGCAGTCTGTCATCGAACTGCGTGCCCAGCTGAAAAGCCTGGAGCAGGACGCGGCGGCCTTCACCACCATCTACGCCACACACCAGGCACTGGCGGAAGACCTCGCCCGGCTGGAGGACCTGAACCGGGAGACCCAGGCCAGGCTTATCGAGGTGCAGGTCAACCCGGTGGACAAGTATCCGCAGGTATCGATTATCGATCGCCCGCGAGACAGCGAGCGCATGGGTCCCGATTACCTGTTGTGGCTGGGCGGCACCGCGGCAACGGCGCTGGTGCTGGGCATCCTCGGCGTGTGGCTGCACGGCTTCCTCAGCCCCAGGAAGGCGCAACCGGCTTTCGTCACCCTGTCGGGTGTGCACATGTACCCGCAGGATGTCAGTGGCAATATCGGCTACGGCGGCGCGACGCCGCCGCAGCTCGCCCAGGCGCAGGCCCACCTGCTGGCAAGTAGCGCCAGCGAGACGGGGCAGACGCCGCAGTCGGAAAACGGAGACGACCCGGACAAGAACCCGAAAGACGACGGCGCCTGACTAACTCCCCGGACACTGACGCGGTCAGCGCTCGCGCGGCCCAACGCGGCATTGTGTAGTCCAGCACGCCGCGATACACACTCACGGCGCCGACACCGAGCGCAAATGCAACTGCAGGCAGCACCCGCCAGTGGTCCTCGGCGGCCGCGGCCAGCGCGGTCTGCGCGGCGGCAGACATCAGAACGAAACCAGTGAGTGCACGTATCATTCGCCCACGCTAGCAGATCGCGCTCGCGCGGGAAGCTTGACGGCTCCGGCCTGTGACCTGCACCACACAAATCCAAGCGCGCAGTACCGTGTTGCGGGGTCGACCCGATGCCACTCACCGCCGCGGAAACAGGGTATAGTGTCCGTGGACGCAAACGGGAGAAGTGACATGCTGTCGGTCGTGAAAAAAACCCTGCTCTACCTGCTGCTTGGTTTCCTTGCGCTGGTCGCCGCGTTCGACATCTGGGGCCGCCTGACCCTGGGCACAATCACACCGCAGGAGAACGCGGCCCGCGATCTCCGCGCCAACGAGGTCGTCATGGTGTTCGGAGCCTCCGGCTCGGTCGGCGACGGCCTGCTGAAGGCGGCGCTCGAGGACCCGCAGGTCAGCAAGGTCCACGTGGTCACACGCAGCCTCACGCCGCGCATCGAGCAGGGCGCCGCATCCGGCGCACTCGAGCTGCATATGCACAAGGACTTCGAGAACTACGATTCCCTGCGCGAGGAACTGGCGACAGTCAATACCGTACTGTGGGCGCTGGGCACTTCGTCGCTACTTGTCGACGACGAGACCTACACCTGGATCCACGTGGACTTCCCGGTAGCCTTCGTGCGCACCTGGCTGGAGGAGCGGCGCCAGGCGCCGATGGCGTTCCACAATGTCACGGGCATGGGCACGGACCCGGAGGGCTCCCAGAAGTGGGCCAGGGAAAAGGGCCGCGCAGAGCGTGAACTGGCGGCGATGGCCGAGGGCACCGGCCTGCGCACCTTCAGCTACCGCTCGGCGTACATCCGCCCCACCAGCGAACAGTCGAACGCCCTGCACTACCTCGGCGAGTTGCTGCTGCGCCCCGGCTACCTCGTCATTCCCGGCATAGAACTGGGCCGCGCCATGCTGGAGATCAGCGCCCGCACCGAAGAATTACCCAACGGCACCCTGCTGGATAACGCCGACAGCATCTTCTACGCGGAGCTGTACGCGCCGGAGTAATGAAAACCGCGCTGCAAATATACAGTCTGAATCTCGAGGGGGCTCCCGGCCACGGGCCAGAGGTTGCTTTTCAGTCGCTCCACGAAATTCGCTTGGTGAAAAGCAACCTCTGGCCCATGGCCTTACCTGCGGCTTCACATGCAACGTCCTAATGAGATGCATGAGCATATTGCAGTAGCCCAACCGTAAGGCCATATCGCTG
>JAWVYG010000228.1:0-5419 GCA_033722815.1 Halioglobus sp. | reverse complement strand
TCGAGCTGGATGGCGGTACAGGGCGCGTCGGCGAAATCCTTGTACTCGGCGTCCAGCCAGGCGACGTTGCCGCCCAGGGTCAGGTTGTCGGTGGCCGCCCAGCGCGTATCGATCTCGATGCCCGTGATCTCGGAGGCACCGGCGTTCTTCACCGTGAAGCCGACGCCCTTGAAGATCGCCGTCTGCAGATTGTCGTACTCGGTGTAGAAGGCAGCCCAGTTCAGCGTCATGGCGCCGTCCAGCAGGGTGTGCTTGCCGCCGATCTCCCAGGCGTCCACCTCTTCGTCGTCGAACTCGAAGTCTTCGTTGGGCGTGGTGCGGTCATAGCAGTCCGCGTTGATGTTGCCGCCCACGTTGACGCAGGGGAACTCAGCGAGGGCCAGGCCGCCGGGCTCACCGTCGTCCGCCGCGGTGAAGCCGCCGCTCTTGAAGCCCTGGGAGAAACTGATGTACAGCATGCTGTCCTCGCCGACGTCGTACTGGATGTTGATCGAGGGGATCAGGTCATCCGTCTCACGGTCAGCCTCGTAGTCGAAGGCGTACGTGTTGAAGCTCGTAGCCTGCACCTGCGCCAGGTAGAAATTGTCGCTGGGCATATCCAGGCCGGTGATGCTGTCTGCCAGGAACTGGGTGCTGACCACGTCCTTCTCTTCCTCGGTGTAGCGCAGGCCCAGCGTGACGCGGAAGAAGTCCGTGATATTGAACGTGCCCTGGAAGAACGCCGCCCATGAGGTGGTGTCCAGGTCGTAGATATGGTTTCGACCGATCTGCTCGGCGCCGTACTGGAAACCGGTAAGCAGGTTGAGCAGACTGCCCGTAGGCGCCAGGTCGTTCAGGTTCAGGTCCAGGGTCACCCGGCGGTCGATCTCCAGCTTGCTGTCGTCGTAGTACAGGCCGGTGACGAAGTCGAAGAACTCGCCGCCCGGGGAGGTCAGGCGCAGTTCCTGGCTGAACTGCTCGTACTGCTGGTCGTCGTCGCGCGCGATGAACTGCAGCGGCAGCCAGTCCACGTCGGCGTTCGCCTGCACCTCGTACTCGGACCAGCCGGTGATGGCAGTCACGGTGTAGTCGCCGACGCTCCAGTCGAGGTTGAGCACGAAGTTGTCGACCTCGGAGTCGTCGCCGTCGGGGTACTTGCCGATCCCGATCTCGCCGTCGCGGTCTATGCCGTCACCGTTGTCCTTGAAGGTGGTGAAGTCGTCACCGGCGATGCCGGGGAACTCCGGGAAGTTCGCATCCATCAGGCTGTAAGCGATATCGGCGAAGGCGCCGGCATTGGGTACCAGTTCGGCGCGCTCCGCCGCGCTGAGGAACTTCCACGTGGCAGACGGGGCGCCAGTGCGCTCCGAGTCGGCGTGGCTGTACTTGAAGGTCGCCTGCAGGGTGTCGGTCGGCTCCCAGACGGTGGTGAGGCGGAATACCGCGTTCTCCACTGCCGGTTCGTCCTCGTCGAGGAACTCGTTGTCGATGTAGCCGTCGCTCTCGTCGTACTTGAAGGCCAGGCGCGCGGCGAAGTTGTCCGCGAGGGAGCTCTCGACGTAGCCCTCCACGCCCAGTCCGTCATAGCTCTCCGCGAACAGCGAGATGGAGCCGTTGGTCTCGTCGCCGACCTCGGGAGATGCGGTGCTGATGTTCATCGCGCCGGCCACGGTGTTGCGGCCGAACAGGGTGCCCTGCGGCCCGCGCAGCACCTCGACGCGCTCCAGGTCGAGGAAGGCGTTGCGGTACTGGTAGCCGCGGCCCATGTAGACGCCGTCGATGTACATGCCCACGGACTGCTCGAAGCCCTGGTTGTTACCGGAGCCCACGCCGCGCATGTAGATGTTGGTGTTCACCGAGGCGGCGGCGATGTGCAGGTTGGGCACGTAATCCGCCAGTGCCGTCATGTCGGGAATGCCGGCTTCCTGGATTTTCTCACCCTGCAGGGCCGACACGGAGATCGGTACGTCCTGCAGGCTCTGGGTGCGTTTCTGGGCCGTTACCATGACTTCCTCGAGCATGGCCTGTGCGGGGTTGCCGGCGGCCGTGGCAGCCATTGCGAGCGCGATGAAAAGCGGGTTCTTCTTGAATGCAGTGCGCATGGGATTTCCTCGTTTAGCTTATAGTTATAAACATCAGCGTGAAGCCTGATCGCCCCATTCTAGCAATAGAATGCAGCCCGGGAACACCCGGCCGTGATCGGTGAAATTCACACTAGCGGGGCACCCCGCGGGACTAGCGATCCCGGTCGAGGCTGGACTTGAGTTCGTACAGCTTGTCCAGGGCCTCCCGGGGGCTCAGGCCGTCCACGTCCAGCTCGCGCAGCCTGTCGATAGCGGGGTGTGGCAGCGCGCTGCCGAACAGGTCGTCCTGCGCCGGCGCAACGGGTGAGGCGGCGCCCGGGGTGTCCGCGGCTGCCGGCCCGCGCTCCAGCTCGGCCAGCTTGTCCCGGGCGGCGTTTAGCACCGCCACGGGAATCCCGGCCAGTTTCGCCACCTGCAGGCCGTAACTGCGGTTGGCGGGACCCTCCTGGATGTTGTGCAGGAACACCACGTGATCCTGGTGTTCGGTGGCGTCCAGGTGCACGTTGGCCATGGTGGGGCAGCTCGCGGGGAGGCTGGTCAGCTCGAAGTAGTGGGTGGCGAACAGCGTGAAGGCGCGCACCGATTGCGCCAGTTGCACCGCCGCCGCCCAGGCCAGGCTCAGCCCGTCGAAGGTGCTGGTGCCGCGGCCGACCTCGTCCATGAGCACCAGCGAGCGCGGCGTGGCGTTGTGCAGGATGTTGGCGGTCTCGGTCATCTCCACCATGAAGGTGGAACGCCCCGAGGCGAGGTCGTCCGAGGAGCCGATCCGGGTGAAGATGCGATCGATGGGCGCCAGCTTCGCCGCACTGGCCGGGACGTAGCTGCCGATGTGGGCGAGCAGGGCGATCACGGCGTTCTGGCGCATGTAGGTCGACTTGCCGCCCATGTTGGGGCCGGTGATCAGCAGCATGCGGCGCCGGTCGTTGAGCAGGGTGTCGTTGGCGATGAAGGGCTCTTCCAGCACCTGCTCCACGACGAGGTGGCGGCCGGCGACGACCTCGAAGACCTCCTCGGCCACGAAGTCGGGGCGGCACAGGCTCAGCGCCTCGGCGCGCTCCGCCAGGTCGGCGAGTACGTCGATTTCCGCTACCGCGGCGGCGGTCTCCTGCAGCGGGGCCAGGTCCTCGTTCAGGCGCTCCAGCAGTGCCTCGTAGAGGGCTTTTTCCCTTGAGAGAGCGCGGCTCTTGCTGGACAGGGCCTTGTCCTCGAACTCCTTGAGTTCCGGTGTGATGAAACGCTCGGCGTTTTTCAGGGTCTGGCGGCGCACGTACTCAGCCGGCGCCTGGGCCGACTGCGCGCGGCTGATCTCGATGTAGTAGCCGTGCACACGATTGTAGCCGACCTTCAGCGTGCTGATGCCGGTGGCCTCGCGCTCGCGCTGCTCGATCTCCAGCAGGGAGTCGCCTGCCCCGGTGCTGATGCGGCGCAACTCGTCCAGTTGCTCGTCGTAGCCCTCGGCGATCACCCCGCCGTCGCGGATGACCACTGGCGGGTTGTCGATGATGGCGCGCGACAGCAGGTCGCACAGCTCGGGGTATTCGCCGCCGCGGCGGCTCAGCTCGTGCAGCAGGGGCGAGTTGCAGTGGGCCAGCTCGGAGCGCAGTTGCGGCAGCGCCTCCAGGGAGCTGCGCAGGCGGGTCAGGTCCCGCGGCCGCGCCGAGCGCAGGGCGACCCGGGTGAGGATGCGCTCCATGTCGCCCACGGGTTTCAGTGCGCCGCGCACGGTCTCGAAATAGTAGTTGTTGCACAGCGCGCCGATGGCGTCGTGTCGCGCGCCCAGCGCGTCGGTGTCGGTCAGCGGGCGGTGCAGCCAGCGCCGCAGCATGCGGCTGCCCATCGCCGTGACGCAGCGGTCCATCACCGCCAGCAGCGTATTGCGCTCTCCACCGGCAAGATTGGTGTCGATTTCCAGGTTGCGCCGGGTGGCGGCGTCCAGTACCACCGAGTCGCTGCGCCGTTCCTGGCCCAGGCCGCGGATGTGGGGCAGGCTGCCACGCTGGGTATCCTTCACGTACTGCAGCAGGCAACCGGCGGCGCACAGCGCCAGGTCGAGGTCCTCGCAGCCGAAACCCTGCAGGTCGTGGGTCTGGAACTGTTCGTTCAGGGCGCGCCGGGCGCTTCCCAGGTCGAACTCCCAGGCAGGCTGTGAGCGGGCGCCGGGGCGGGCGGTGATGGCCGTGTGGCCGATGTTCTCGTGGTAGAGGACTTCCGCCGGGTCCAGCCGCTCCATCTCCCCGGTGAGCGCCTCCTCGCCTGCAAACTCGAGTACGCGGAAGCGGCCGCTGGACAGGTCGAGGTAGGCGACGCCGTACTCTTCCTCCCGCTGGCAGATCGCCAGCAGCAGCCGCTCCACGCGCTCCTCCAGCAGGGCCTCGTCGGACAGTGTGCCGGGCGTTACCACGCGGACCACCTTGCGCTCCACCGGCCCCTTGCTGGTGGCCGGGTCGCCGATCTGCTCGGCGATGGCGACCGACACGCCCGCCTTGACCAGGCGCGCCAGGTAGTTCTCCGCCGCGTGGAAGGGCACGCCCGCCATGGGGATGGGCTCCCCGCCGGACTTGCCGCGGGCCGTCAGGGTGATGTCGAGCAGCTCCGCCGCCCGTTTGGCGTCGTCGTAGAACAGCTCGTAGAAATCCCCCATGCGGTAGAACACCAGGTCATCGGGGTGCCCGGCCTTGATGGCCAGGTACTGCTGCATCATCGGGGTGTGGGCGACTGATTGATTCAACGAAACAGGTTCTTTGGCGGTTGAGGGCAGTCGTGTGACATGGGGCAGTATGATAAGGGTTTAAGTCTCCGAGGACATCCTTTGGCGGGCCATTTTGTCGCTGCGGATGCGACCGCCGGAAACCACGGTGCGCAGATTGTGGCGGCGGTGCGGCAGTGACGCCATAAGGGCGCCGGTTCGACATGGCTGCGCCACGATTGCCTGCGCTGACGCTGCACGCATTCCTGCCCGGTGTACATACGAGAAGCGCCCTGCGGCCGACCTGCGATGAGGGTTCCGGAAGGCGCGCAACTGCCGTCGTTGCGCAACATTCCCGTCCCGGCCGGGCCCTGGGTCTCGGCTGCACATCCACAGCGAAAGTATCGAATAAGTCCAGACACGCACGATTCCCCGGTTGCATGGCAATCTCGCTCTACCGGCAGAGTCGCAAGACCATTCCCAAGTGCACTTTCCTGGCCTAGACTTGAGTACAGCTATCTTCAGTGGTTGCGCTCGAGACGGGGAATAACACCGCCATGGATTTCGAAACGATACTGTTTGAAACTGAGGGCCACATCGCGACGATAACGCTCAATCGTCCCGAGCGACTCAACGCTTTCAACGTCAAGATGACCCGTGAATTGAAGCG
>JAWVYG010000227.1:0-5439 GCA_033722815.1 Halioglobus sp. | reverse complement strand
TCCTCGAAATAGTACGGCCTGCCCTGCCCTGTACGCGTCACGCGATGCCCCCGCTACCTATAGGTCACTGGTGTATCGCGGGGCACTGTTCCGCCTCCAGGTGCCCGCTTGCCACCATCCAGGCGATAGTATCGCGAAACGTCTCCGCCGGGTCGCGCAATCCCAGCCCGCGCTTCTGCAGTTCGTCGGTATTGGCGATACGGGGCCACAGGGTGGCGTAGCGCATGGTTTCCGCCGAGATCGGCGTATCGACGGTGCGGAATTTACGCACGACATCGACCAGACGGCCGATCAGCCGCAACTTCCAGCCCTGCGCCGGGATTCGCTGCAGCCGGCACCCGGAGACCTGCTCTACCGTATCGGCAAGCTGCGTCCAACTGAGCCACACACCGGGCAGCAGGAAACGGCCGCTGCCGCCCGTCGTTACCAGCGATTCGATGAAGTCGGCGAGGTCGCGCACGTCGACGTGCTGCATGCCGCCATCGCCGAAAATCCGGAAACCGTTGTCGATGCGGTGCTTCAGGGCCATACAGGTATCGGAGAACCCGGGGTCGTCGGGGCCGATGATGCCGCCGGGGTAGACGATAGCCACAGGCGCACCCTGTGCCTGCAGCCCGCGCAGGTAGTACTCCGCCTGCACCTTGCTCTGCCCGTACGGGAGGCGGGACGGCGCCGGCGGTGCATCGGCCGTGACCCTGGCACCGTCCTCGTTGAAGATCGCCGTAATACTGGATAGCACCACGATGCGCTCGACGCCCGCGTCGAGCGCACCGCCGACCACATTCTGCACGCCACCCACGTTGACGGCGAACATCTCCTGGACGGACTTCGTGCGAATCGGCGTGCCCGCGGCGGCGTGCACGACCCCCTGGCAGCCGGCCAGCGCCGACTGCACGGAAGGTGCGTCGCAGATATCGCCGCTGACAATCTCGGGCAGGGCTTCACCCAGCGCACGGAAGTAACGTTCCGCCTTGTCGGGGCTGCGCACCAGCAGGCGCACCTCTCGACCGGAAGCAAGCAGGCGGCGCGCCACATGCGAACCGACAAAGCCAGTTCCACCCGTCACGAGAATCTTCACGGCCGCTGCGTCAATCCTCGACCACGGTTATGACATGGTTGGGACAGTAGCGGGCAGCCGCCAGGACCTTGTCGCGCAGTTCCTTCGGCGGATTCTCCTGCAGCACCTTCACCTGTGGGTAGCCGTCGTCGACTTCCACCACGTCGAACACCTCGGGACACTCCCCCAGGCACACGCTGTGGCCCTGGCACAAATCCACATCCACCACTACTTTCATCGCGTTACCCCTCAGGTGGTTCGTTTCCTGTAGCGCAGCCGGCAGGGAGAACTCGGCTTGAGGACCATGGCCGAGAAATCGTCCTGGTAGGTTTCCGGCGGATCGACCAGCTCGAACTCGTACTTCGGCAGCAGCGCCGCGAATATCGACTTCAGCTGCATCAGCGCGAAGGCATTGCCGGCGCACTTGTGCGGACCGCCGCCGAAGGGGATATAGGCCCACATGAATTCCGGCGTATCCGCCCTGGGCCGGTGCGGGTTGAACACCTCGGGATCCGGGAAATAATCGGGATTGCGGTGGGAGCCGTAGGTGGAGATCGCCACGGTCTTGCCCGCCTCGATCAGCGTGCCGTTGTAATCGATGTCCTCGATCACCCGGCGCATCAGCAGCACCAGCGGGGGGTGCATGCGCAACACCTCCTCGATGAATTTCTCCAGGCGCGGAATTTCGCGCAGGGCCTCGAAGGTGAGTTCGTCGCCATCGGCGAACAGCTGGTTCAGCTCTTCGAGCACCTCGGCGGCGTACTGCGGGTTCCGCGCCATTTCCACCGCGGTCCAGGCCGCAGTACCCGAGCTGGTGTGATGCCCGGCGAACATGGTGGCGATCACGAGGCCGGTAATCTCGTTATCAGTCAGATGGGAACCGTCCGCGTAGGTGCCCGACATGAAGGTCTGCAGCGCATCGCCGTAGTCGACATCGCTGTTGGCGCGACGCTCGATGATGATTGCGCTGATCAGCTCCTGCAGGCGTTCACGCGCCTTGTCCCGGGCCTCGAACAGTGGTTGCTGCATATACGGGTCGACGAACGCGATCGCCTGCAGGCCCTTCTCCAGGTCGTGGTACAGGGCCTTGAATTCCTCCGTCATCCTGTGGCGGAAATCCGAACCGAGCAGGCAGTGACAGGCCGTGTGCAGAGTCAGCCGGATGAACTCGTCGAGGAAGTCCAGCTCGCCCTCGTCACCCCATTCCGCCACCCAGTCCTGCACCTCCTGCGCGATCACCGCAGCATAGCTCTTCATGTTCTGGTAGCGCAGTGCATCCACCTGGATCTTCAGCTGGGTTTTCATGCGGTCCGGCGGTGCGTCGAAGATCACACCCCTGCCGAATACCGGCACGGTGGCCTGGTAGGCCGCGGCGCGGCTCAGTTTCTTGTCCAGGTCCTTGAGGAAGGCCTTCTGCGCCTCCGGCCCACTCATCAGCACGGTTTGCTGTCCGGCCATGTTGTACTCGGCCAGCTCACCGCACTCGGCGTTGCAGCGCATCAGGAAGTGGGCGAAGTTAACATCGAACTCTTCCATGTGCCCGATGCCGGGCTTTTCCCCGCTGACCTTCGGCGGCAGCTTCAGTCCTTCTCGCAGTGCTTCTGACATAACCCTTACTCCTCCACCTGCTGGGAGGACATCAGCGGCATCTCCTTGAGGATACCCTTGTCGACACACTCCTTGATCAGGTTGGTGATATTCGTATAGTCGTACATGTCCAGCTGCTCCGACCACTGGTAATTGCCGCCGTACTTGAACCACGACGCGCCGATCACTTTCATCTCACTGCCGTCCTCGCGCACCGGCGCGCCGGGGGGCGTCTGCCACCAGGTACAGAAGGCCTCGCCGCGGGTCTCATCGATAACGATCTTGTCGTAGGGATAGGTCCAGCCCTTGTAGGGATCCATGGCCGCACCGACGCAGGTCTCGCGCACCGTCTCGCGGTCGTTGAATTCGTACTTGCCGTTGGGCGTATCCCAGCCGTAGGTCACGTCCTCGGTATAGAAATCCGCCAGGCAGCGCCAGTTGCCCTCGCGCTCCGCCCTGTCGTTCACGGCGATCCAGCGCTCCATCATCTCTTCCATCTCTTCCCTTGTGTAGGCAGCCATGCTCCCAGCCTCCATCCAATGCCAATATGCCAGATGTTGTAACAGCCTGAGACCATACGACAGTCTTTTTATAGTTTCAACTATAAAATGATTCTGGCAGAATAGGCACTTCCCCGCCGCAAGGAGACGGACCCATGAAGTTCTGGCAGTCGCTGGCCTTCGTCGAAATGGAGCAGATGGTGGAACTGGCGCAGTTCTGCGAAGACCTTGGTTTTCATGGGGTTTCCTACGGCGACCACCTGGTCACAACCGCCGAACAGGTGGACGAGTACCTGTATCGCGACAGCGGCAACATCTTCTGGAACCCCGACACGCATTGGCCCGACGTGTGGGTGGTTACCGCGGCACTGGCGCAGGCGACGACATCCCTGCACTTCCTGTCAACGATCTATATCCTGCCCCTGCGCGACCCGCTGGCGGCTGCAAAAGCAGTCTCGACGGCGGCCTACCTGTCCGGCGACCGCGTCACCCTTGGCGTCGGTGTCGGCTGGCAGAAGGCGGAGTTCGACATGGTGGGGCAGGACTTCCACACCCGCGGCAAGCGTACCGACGAAATGCTGGTGCTGATGCGCGCGCTGATGTCGGGAGAAATGACCGAGTTCGACGGCAGGTACTACCAGCTGCCGGCGGTGAAAATGTCACCCGGGACACGTCGCCCGGTTCCCATTATGATTGGCGGCTACGCACCGGCGGCGATGCGACGGGCGGCGGGCCAGGACGGCTGGATGGCCACCTCCCACGAGGAGCAGGACATCTACCCGCTGCTGGACACGCTGCGCGGTATTCGCGAGGAACTGGGTAGCGCCGACAAGCCCTTCGATATCTGGACCGGGGTCCAGAACCCGGGGGACGGCACCCACGAGCGCCTCGCCGAGGCCGGGGTTACCATGGTCAACGGCTGTAACTTCCTCGCCGAGGATGGCAGGACCGCGCTGTCGTCCATCGACGACAAGAAGCGCCGGCTGGAAGCATTCGCCAGGGCGTTCCTGGATAACTGACAACATCGACACCAGCCTGGACTGAAGACACGACATCATGAACGTAGTTGACCTCAGCGACATCGCGAACCGACACCTGGGCAGGATCCTGCAGCTGCAGGCGACGGACAACGGCGACACCGAATTCCTCATTACCGACGACGTCCGCATCAACTTCGCCGAGGCGGAAGACACCAGTAACCGTCTCGCCGCGGGCTTCAGGGCACTTGGCATCGAAGCCGGCGACCGGGTCTCCTTCTTCATGGCAAACCTGCCGGAACTCGTGCTCATGTGCCTTGCACTGAACAAGCTCGGCGCCGTCTGGGTACCTATCTGCACCGACTACCGCGGCGAGTGGCTGCTCGACTCACTGCAGCGCAGCCGCGCGAAGGCCCTGGTAACGGACCGCGAGCACGTGCAGCACATCGCGGCGATCCGCGACCAATTGGACGACCAGCACCTGGTACTGGTCGAGGAGGACGCCGCGAGGGAACTGGAAGCCATGTCCTACACAGAACTGGCGGACAACGCGCCCTACAGCGCCGATTACACAAAGCTGGGCTACGGCGATACCTGCGCCATCCTCTGGACATCGGGCACCACCGGCAAGTCCAAGGGGGTGATGGTGGCCCACAACAACTGGATTCGCTCCACCCTCAAGGGCACCGCCTTGCAGTACCAGACGCAGCCGGGGGACATCGTCTACTGCGCCATGCCCCTGTACAACGCCGGCGCCTGGCTGACCTGCGTGATTCGTGCCCTGATCAAGGGTATCGGCGTGGTCATCGAGAAGAAGTTCTCGGTCAGCGCGTTCATGGAACGGGTCACGCATTTCAACGCCACGCAGACCTTCGCGGTAGGCTCCATGGGCATCTTCCTGATGAGCGCCCCGGAGCGCGACGACGACGCGGACAACCCGCTGCGCGAAGCGCTGATCGTCCCGATGCCGCCTGCCATGTGGGACGCTTTCGAAAAGCGCTTCGATGTACGCCTGGTCCGTTCCGGCCTGGGCATGAGCGAGTGCCTGCTGACGCTCAACCACGAGCACTCCGACGTCGACGCGCCCATCTACGCGCTGGGTTTCCCACCGCCGGACGTGGACGTGCGCCTGTTCGACGACGAGGGCAACGAGGTTGCCGACGGCGAGCCCGGGGAAATCTGCGTGCGCCCGCTGGAGCCGTACATCCTGTTCAACGGTTATTTCGACAACCCGGAGGCGACGGCGGCGGCCTTTCGCGGCGACTGGTTCCTCACCGGCGACATGGCGCGCAAGGATCCCGAATCCGGCGTGTTCCAC
>JAWVYG010000226.1:0-5440 GCA_033722815.1 Halioglobus sp. | reverse complement strand
GCTGGTACAACGTGGTGCCGGACCTGCCGGAACCGCCGCCGCCCCAGCTGCATCCGGGCACGCTGGAGCCTGCGCAGGCGGAGGATTTCGGCCCGCTGTTCCCGCAGGCGCTGATCCAACAGGAGATGAGCACCGAGCGCTATATCGACATACCCGGCGAGGTGCTCGACGTGTACCGCCTGTGGCGTCCCAGCCCACTGTTCCGGGCGCGCCGCCTTGAGAAGGCGCTCGATACGCCGGCGCGCATCTACTACAAGTACGAGGGCGTCAGCCCCGCCGGCTCCCACAAACCCAATACCGCGGTGCCCCAGGTGTACTACAACGCCAAAGAGGGCGTGAAAAAGCTCACCACGGAAACCGGTGCCGGGCAGTGGGGCAGCTCACTGGCGTTCGCCTGTGCGCAGTTTGGTCTCGAGTGCGAGGTGTGGCAGGTGGCCGCGTCCTTCCGCGCGAAGCCGCACCGTCGTACCATGATGGAAATCTGGGGCGGCAAGGTGCATCCGAGCCCCTCCGAGGTGACGGAGTTCGGTCGCTCTTTACTGGCGCAGG
This sequence comes from Halioglobus sp., assembly GCA_033722815.1. Lineage (GTDB taxonomy): Bacteria > Pseudomonadota > Gammaproteobacteria > Pseudomonadales > Halieaceae > Marimicrobium. The sequence goes on along the minus strand of JAWVYG010000226.1, from coordinate 4,891 downwards.
ATCCGGACCACCCGGGTTCGCTGGGCATTGCCATATCCGAGGCGGTGAGTGAGGCAGTGGCCAGCGACGATACCCGCTATGCCCTCGGCAGCGTGCTCAACCACGTATTGCTGCACCAGACCATCATCGGCGAGGAGGCACTGCTGCAGTTGGCCAAGGTGGGGGAGACGCCGGACGTGCTGGTGGGCTGCACCGGCGGCGGCTCGAATTTCGGCGGTCTGGCGTTCCCGTTCCTGCGCGAGAAGCTGGCGGGCAAGATGAACCCGACGATTCGCTGCGTGGAGCCCACCGCGTGCCCGACCCTGACCAAGGGCCAGTTCCGCTACGACTTCGGCGACACCGCCGGCCTGACGCCGCTGATGAAGATGCACACGCTGGGCCACTCGTTCATTCCCGAGCCGATTCACGCCGGCGGCCTGCGCTACCACGGTATGGCGCCGCTGGTGTCCCACGTCTACGACCTGGGCCTGGTGGAGGCGATCGCCATTCCACAGACCGAGTGTTTCGCCGGCGCACTGCGCTTCGCGCGTACCGAGGGCATCGTGCCCGCGCCGGAGCCGACCCACGCCATCGCGGCGGCGGTGCGCGAGGCGCTGGCCTGCAAGGAGAGCGGCGAGGAAAAAGTGATCCTCACCGCGCTGTGCGGCCACGGCCACCTCGACCTGGCCTCCTACGACCAGTACATCCACGGCCAGATGCAGGACCTGGAGCTTTCCGATGCCGCTATCGAGGAAGCGATGAAGGACGTTCCCGTCCTCGCCTAGAAGCCATTCAATAACAACACGCAGGAGTTCCCATGAACAAGCAAACAGGTTGCAGCCGCGTGCTGCCACTGGTCATCGCACTGATGGCCGTCGAGTCGACAGCGGCGCTGGCCCAGCAGACGGCGCCCGTGAAAACCGGCGCGGAGATGATGCTGGAGGAGATGCTGGTCACCGCGCGGCGCAGGGAGGAGGGGCTGCAGAGCGCGCCCATCGCCGTGTCGGCCTTCAGCGGCGACACGCTGGCGTACCGCGGTATAACCCGCCTCGACGAAATCACCAGCTTCGTACCCAGCCTGACGCTGGAGAACAACCCGTCCTTCGGCGGCGCGTCCAACTCCGCGGCCATCTTCCTGCGCGGCGTGGGACAGAAGGAGTTCCTGCCGACCACGGAGCCGGGTGTGGGCCTGTACGTCGACGGCGTGTATATCGCCCGCTCGGTGGGCGGCATACTCGACCTGGTCGATATCGAGCGGCTGGAGGTGCTGCGCGGGCCACAGGGGACCCTGTTCGGCCGCAACACGATCGGCGGCGCGATCAACATCACCACACAGAAGCCCGAGCCGGGCGAGGAGTTCGCCGGTGACGTCGGGGTGGCCTTCGGCACCGACGACCGGGTGAACATCAGCGGTTCGGCTATGCTACCGCTGTCCGATACCTTTGCCGCGCGCCTCTCCGTCGCCTCCTTCAGGCAGGACGGTTACGTCGATCGCGCCGACGGTGTCGAGCTCGGCGACGACGACACGCTCACCGGCCGCGCCGCCTTCGCATGGCTACCCAGCGACCGCCTGCGCGTCGACGTGGCCGCTGACGTCACGCGTGACCGTGAGAACGGCCCGGCGATGCAGCTGCTGGGCATCGATTTCACCGACCTCAGCCAGCTCAACGGCCTGGTGGCCGCGGTGCCGCCGCCCATGGCGTTCATCCACAACGTGACGACGGCTGCCCTCGGCCCGGGCATGCCCTGCGCGGCAACGAACGCGGCCGGCATGGGCGTCACGCTCAATCTCGATTCACCCAACTGCTTCGACAACCGCTACGTCGGTGCCGACGGGGACAACGAGGGCACCGCGCCTGCCTTCTCCGACACCGATATCTGGGGTACCTCGGCAACCGTCTCCTACCAGCTCGCGGACAACGTGACCTTCAAGTCGATCAGCGCCTGGCGCGACCTGGAGTCGGAGTTCGCGCGCGACGGCGACCACTCGCCGCACCGTATCTCGCAATTCTTCGATGACCTGGAACAGGAGCAGTTCACGCAGGAGCTGCAGCTGCTGGGCAGCGCCGACAACCTGGAGTGGATCGTCGGCGCCTACTACTTCGCCGAGGAGGGCGACAACGTCAACATCCTCGATTTCACCGTGTCCAACTTCCGCTCCGGCGGCGAGTTCGACAACGAGGCCTGGGCCGTGTTCGCGCAGGCGACCTACGACATCACCGAGCAGCTGCACCTCACACTCGGAGGGCGCTATACCGACGAGAGCAAGAAGTTCCTGCCCGACCAGGTGATCTTCAACAACTACTACGCCGGCATCAGCCAGCAGGTGCCGCCGGGCAACCCGTTGGCGCAGCTGGACGCGCCCTTCCTGCAGGCGGGCAGCCGCATCCTGCCGTTCATCGAGAAAGAGATCGAGATCGACGAGTTCACCCCCATGGCGAACCTGTCCTTCGACGTCACCGAGGACGTCATGCTGTACGCCAGCTACTCCGAGGGCTTCAAGTCCGGCGGCTTCACCCAGCGCGTGTTCCCGCCGGTGGTCGCCGGTTTCACCGCCCCCACGGGAACGCCGGATATCGACCTGATCCCGACCTACGATCCCGAGTTTGTCGACGCCTTTGAACTGGGCTTCAAGTCCACCCTCATGGACGGGCAGGTGCGTTTCAACGGCGCCACCTTCTACTCGGAATACGATGACCTGCAGGTGCAGGTGTTCAACAGCGTGGCGCCGGTGACGGAGAACATCGGTTCGGCCTCGATCACCGGTGTCGAGCTTGAGCTGCAGGCCGCGCCGGGCGACGGCTGGCTCGTGGAGGGCAGCCTGTCCTGGCTCGACGCGGAGTACGACGACATCGAAACCCAGCTGACGCTGATCGGCGAGGACTTCGAGTTCGAGCGCGTGCCCGAGACGTCCGGTGCGCTGGGCGTGTCGAAGGAGCTGTCCCTGGCGGACGCCGGCTCTGTGGTGGTGCGCGTGGACTGGAGCTTCCGCGACGATACCTACAACGATGCCTACAACACCGAGATCCTGAAGACCGATTCCTACGACCTGTGGGACGCCAGCGTGCGCTGGACCAACAGCGAGGGCGACCTGAGCGTGCTGCTGTCCGGCCGCAATCTCGGCGACGAGGAGTACCTGGTGACCGGCGTCTATGGCACGGCCTTCCAGGCCTTCGAAGGCACGTTCGACCGCGGCCGCCAGTGGCTGCTGGAACTGCGGAAATCACTCTGACGACAGGAGGTTGCGCCCATGGCCCGTGTCAGGATCGTAAAACCGGATAAGGTCGACGACCCCGCCGTGGCGGGTATTTTCGAGTGGGTCACGCAGATGGAGGGCTCGGTGCCCAACCATTTCTTCGTGGAGATGAACTTCCCGGAATTCTTCCCCGCCAAGCTGGGCGCCACCAAGGTGCTGTGGGAGGCCGGCGAGCTGCAGATGGAAGAGATACAGCACGTGGGGATCCTCGTGTCGAAGGACAACGGCTGCCCGTACTGCACCGCCGCCTTCTGCACGATCCTGAACTACGGCCTCGGCGCCGCCGAGGACTACGTCGCCGGTGTGGCGGAGCAGGGCATCGACGCGGTCGATTCGCCGCGCCTGCTGGCAATTCTCAACTACGCCCTCAAGGTCAATCGCGACCCGGCGGGCGTCGAGGACGCGGAGGTGGCTGCCCTGCGCGAGCACGGCCTGACCGACAAGGGCATCGTACAGCTCACCCACATCGTGAGCGACTTCGCCTCCTACAACCGCCTCAACCTCGCACTGCAGACCGATTACGACTACCGCGACCTGTGGCGCAGCCTGGCCTTCGGTGACGGCTGACGTGCGGGTCGCGGGGCGCCCGGCATCGTGTTCTTCCCCGGCGGTAATGTGAGAATGCCGTGACAGCGTGCCTGTGTGTTTTGCGTCGCGCGGCCGTTGCCCCGGCTGCATGGCTTGTTGTCCTGCTGGCCGGTGCGCTGCCGCTGTCGGCGGCTGCAGCCGATACCGCCACGACCTCCGAACTGCACCGCGCCGCCGCGCGCGGCGACGTCGCCGCGGTTCGCCAGTTGGTATACGACGGCGCGGCGGTGGATGCGGCCAACGCACAGGGCAGCACGCCGCTGCACCTGGCGGCCTTCAACGGCCATACCGCGGTCATCGAATTCCTCGTGGAGAACGGCGCCCCGGTGAATGCGACCGACGGGCGAGGATCTACACCGCTGGACTGGGCGCGCAGTAACGCCCACGCCGAGGCCGGGTCGCTGTTGCTGGCACTCGGCGCACAAGCGGGCCGCACGACGAGTCCAGGGGAAATCCCGGCCGGGCCACGGTTGGCGCCTGCAAATGTCGCGAGTGCCGGGGAGTTTAGTGCCAGCGACAGCGGTGGCTTTCGCGGCCCGGCGCCGGAGAAGATCGACCCGCGCCGCGCCCGTCTTGCGCTGGAAACGCGCAGCCTCGAACGCCTGGAATCCGTCTCGCGCGCCAACCGCGCCGTCGCCGACTATCGCGCCAACCGGCTGCCGGAAGTCGCGGTGGAGGACGCCCCGGCGGACGCCGCCGCGGCAGCTGCGCAGCCGGTGCGGGGCGATGAACCCGGGCTGCCTGCCGCGGTAGCACCGGCTCCCCCGCCGGCAGCCGCACCGCCCACCCCGCAGGTAACCGGTGTGGCGGTCAATGGTGGTTACAGGGTGCAACTCGCCGCATTGAGTAATCCCGATACGGCACAGTCAGCGCGCCTGCAGTTCGCGCAGCGTTACGCGTCGGTGCTGGGTGAGACCGACCTCGTGGTGCAGGAGGCCGTTGTCCAGGGCACGGCGTACTACAGGATTCGCTCCATCGCGCTGTCGCGGGACGATGCGGGCGCACTGTGCGCGGCCTTTGCGCGCCAGCAGCAGGATTGCATTGTCGTGCCGGTGCAGGCGCGCTAGC
>JAWVYG010000225.1:0-5460 GCA_033722815.1 Halioglobus sp. | reverse complement strand
ATTTCGAGTCCCTTTGGAATTGACTTGTATACGGATTAGCGAGAGTGTGCCCGATACGACCGGGCTGCGCCAGCACTTGTGGATTGGAGCTTCGCATTGGGCTTTAGTTCCTCAGCCATTCATCAACCCTTCATTAACCCCGTGGATGGTGGCGCGCGTGCAGTTCCTGCATGCGCTGCTGGGCAACATGGGTATAGATCTGGGTGGTGGTCAGGTCCGAGTGGCCCAGCAGCATCTGCACCACGCGCAGGTCGGCGCCGTGATTGATGAGGTGCGTGGCAAACGCATGGCGCAGCGTGTGCGGAGACAGGTTCTGCCGGATACCGGCGCGCTGTGCATACAGCTTGATGCGGTGCCAGAACGTCTGGCGCGTCATCTGCGTGCCGCGCCTGCTGGGAAACAGCGTCTCGGAGGGCGCACCGCGCAGCAGTTCCGGACGCATCGTGCCCAGGTAGCGCTGCAGCCAGTCCAGCGCCTCCTCGCCCATCGGTACCAGGCGCTCCTTGCTGCCCTTGCCAAACACGCGTACCACGCCCTGGTTGAGGGAGACCTGGGAGACGCGCAGGGCCGTCAACTCACTCACCCTCAGGCCGCAGGCGTACAACAGCTCGAGCATGGTGCGATCGCGAAATTCCAGCGGTTGCTCCAGGTCCGGCGCCGCCAGCAGTCGTTCGACGTCCTTTTCCGACAGGGATTTCGGCAGGGGGCGGCCGAGGCGCGGACTGTCCACGTCCAGCGTGGGATCCACGGTGATGCGACCCTCGCGCAGGAGGTAGTGGTAGAAGCCGCGGGCGCAGGATAAAAAGCGAGCGCTGGAGCGCGGGCTCTGCCCCTGCTGCAGGCGCACGCCCAGGTACTTCTGCAGCGAGGCGCGCGTTGCCCTCAACACGGTCGTGCCGCTTGAGTTTTGCAGCCAGTCATCGAACTGTCGCAGGTCGCGGCGGTAGGAGGACAGGGTGTTGTCGCTCAGGCCTTTCTCCATCCACATCGCGTCGATGTAACGCTCTATTTCCGGGTGCACTGGCGGTGGGGAGCTACTCATCGGGCTACACTAGCACGCCCCCGCCCGGTGCAGAACAATCAATAGTACCGGCGACGGGAGCCGGGCCTGCCGCGCGCCCGGAAATGCAAAGGGCGGCCGAAGCCGCCCTTTCCCACCGTATCGTGCAGACTGGTCAGGAGAGCCGTTCCTTGATGCGCGCCGCACGTCCGCTGCGCTCACGCAGGTAGTAGAGTTTGGCCTGGCGCACATCGCCGCGACGCTTGACCTGGATGCTCTGGACCAGGGGGCTGTAGGTCTGGAAAGTACGCTCTACGCCGACACCGTGGGAGATCTTGCGCACGGTGAAGGCCGAGTTGAGCCCGCGGTTGCGCCTGGCGATGCACACGCCCTCGAACGCCTGCAGGCGCTCGCGGGAGCCTTCCTTTACCCTGACCTGCACAACCAAGGTATCGCCCGGGCCAAACTCGGGAAGGTCTTTCTCCATCTGCTCGGCTTCGATCTGCGAAATGATCTTGTTGGTGCTCATGGCCTGCTCCTTACTTAGTCACTCTGCCGCTTCACAGCTGGCTGTCTGTCGTGTCGCGCTCGCGGAGGTATTCCGCCAACAATTCCTCTTCCTCGGACGTCATGTCCCGCCCCTGCAGCAGGTCGGGCCGACGCTCGTACGTCCTGCCCAGCGCCTGCTTCAGGCGCCAGCGGCGAATCTGTTCGTGATTCCCGCCCAGTAATACCTTTGGTACCGCCCGGCCCCGCCAGTGCTCCGGCCTGGTGTAGTGCGGGCAGTCCAGCAACCCGTCGGCGAAGGAATCCTCCTGCGCCGACAACTCGTGACCCAGTACGCCATCCAGCTGCCTGGTCACCGCATCCACAACCACCAGCGCCGCCAGTTCACCGCCACTGAGCACGTAGTCGCCGATGGACAGCTCGAGGTCGACATCCGCCTCGAGCAGGCGTTCATCGACGCCCTCGTAGCGACCCGCTACCAGCACCAGGCTGTCCAGGCGCGCCAGGCGCATCACGGTCGCGTGGTCCAGGCGCCTACCCTGGGGCGAGAGGTACACCACGGTTGCCCGCTCTCCGACCAACCCACGCGCCGCCTCTATGGCCTGCCGCAGGGGCTCGGTTTTCATCAACATGCCCGGCCCGCCGCCGTAGGGCCTGTCGTCCACCGTGCGATGCACGTCGGCCGTGAAATCCCGGGGGTTGACGCAATCGAGCGTTATCAGCCCCTGTTGCACCGCCCTGCCGGTCACTCCGTGATCAGCGACCGCGCTGACCATCTCGGGAAACAGGCTCACCAGTGCAATCTGCATCGCGTCCCGCCTCCGTGTCCCCGTCGCCGGGGCACTCACTCCTCGTCGAGAAACCAGTCGACCTCGATCAGCTTCTCCGCAAGATCCACCCGCTCCACCGTCCGGCCGGGCAGGTAGGGAATCAAACGCTCCCTGTCGTCGACGCTGCCCTCGCAGCCCTTCACCACCAGCACATCGTTGGCGCCGGTCTCGATCAGGTAGTCCACCTCGCCCAGCAGCACCCGCTGATCGCCGCTGCGGCACCACACTGCGAGACCCTCCAGCTGGCGCCAGTAGTACTCGCCCTCTTCCAGCGCGGGCAGCGCCTGCTCGGGCACCCAAACCTCCAGGCCCTGGTACGCCTGAGCTGCCGTGCGATCATCTACCCCCGCGATGTGGGCCACCAGGCCCTTGCCATGGGGCTTTCCGCGATCGAATTCCAGTGACTGCATGGCCCCGCCGCGCTGTACCCGCCACTGGCCCAGATCCAGGAGATTCTCCTGCGGATCCGTGTAGGAGTGAACGCGAACCCAGCCCTTGATCCCATAGCAGCCGGTGATTTTGCCCGCCACCAGCAGCCCGGTGGTGTCGGCATCGCTCATGCACGGCGCCTGCGACGGCAGACGCGCATCCTCAGGCCGCGCTCGCGGCTTCCTTGACCAGCTTGGCGACCCGCTCCGAAAGCTGCGCGCCCTGGCTCTCCCAGTACGCGATACGCTCGGCATCCACACGCAGACGCTCTTCCTGGCCCCGGGCGATGGGGTTGAAAAAGCCGACGCGCTCGATAAAGCGGCCGTTGCGTGCATTGCGGCTGTCGGTCACCGTGAGGTGATAGAACGGGCGCTTCTTGGCGCCTCCACGGGCAAGACGAATTGTTACCATTTTCGGCGATTTCCTAAAAATTGGTGGCGAATTTCGGCGATCTTTCACGTTCGCGCACGACACACCACGGCACAGCTGCCGCGAAGGGGGCGTATCATACGGAATATGGGCCGGAGTTTAAAGCCCCCTGCCGGAAAATTTTGCAGCAAAAACCGTACCTTACACTCCGGCTGGCCGCCGCGACCCGGGCGCCGGTTCAGCGCGGTGCAGCGGCGCGAGCTATGGCGAGCTACTGCGAGCTACTGGAAGGGGAAGCCCCCGCCCGGACCACCCATGCCGCCGCCGGGTCCGCCCTGCCCCATCATGCCGCCGAGCCCGCGCATCATCTTCTGCATTCCGCCGCCCTTCATCTTCTTCATCATTTTCTGCATCTGCTTGTGCTGCTTCAGCAGGCGGTTGAGATCCTGCACCTGGGTGCCAGAGCCCTGGGTGATGCGTCGCTTGCGCGAGCCCTGGATGAGTTCCGGCCGCCGTCGCTCGGCGGGCGTCATGGAGTTGATCATGGCCTCCATGCGGGCAAACATCTTCATGTCGAGATTCTGCTCGGCCATCTGCGCCATGTTGCCCATGCCGGGCAGCTTGTCGAGCATATTGGTTATGCCGCCCATGTTGTTCATCTGCTGCAGCTGGTCGCGAAAGTCCTCGAGGTCGAACTTCTGCCCCTTCTTGACCTTCCGCGCCAGCTTCTGGGCCTTCTGGCGGTCGACCTTCTGCTCGGCCTCCTCGATCAGCGACATCACGTCGCCCATGCCCAGGATGCGCGACGCCAGCCGGTCGGGGTGGAAGGGATCCAGTGCCTGGGTCTTTTCGCCCACCCCGAGGAACTTGATGGGTTTGCCGGTGACCGCGCGTACGGACAGCGCGGCGCCGCCGCGGGTGTCCGCATCGACCTTGGTGAGTATCACGCCGGTCAGGGGCAATGCCTCGCCAAACGCCTTCGCCGTATTCGCCGCGTCCTGGCCGGTCATCGCGTCGACGACAAACAGCGTCTCCACGGGATTCACCACGCGGTGCAGGTTGGCGATCTCCGCCATCATTTCATCATCGATAGCGAGGCGGCCGGCCGTGTCCACGATCAGCACATCGGCGAACTTGATCCTGGCGTGCTCGATCGCCGCGCTGACGATGTCCTCGGGCTTCTGCTCGGCGTCGCTGGGAAAAAACTCCGCACCGACTTCTCCCGCCAGTGTCTCCAGCTGCTTGATCGCGGCGGGGCGGTAGACGTCCGCGCTCACCACGGTCACCTTCTTCTTGTCCCGCTCGATGAGCGACCGCGCCAGCTTGGCCACGGTCGTGGTTTTACCGGCGCCCTGCAGGCCCGCCATGAGTATCACCGCCGGGGGCGTCGTCGCCAGGTTGAGCCCCTCATTGGAGGAGCCCATCATCGCCTGCAGTTCCATCTGCACTATCTTCAGGAAGGCCTGACCCGGGCTGAGACTCTTCATCACCTCCTGCCCCAGGGCGCGCTGCTTCACTGCCTCGACGAAATCCTTGACCACAGGCAGGGCGACGTCCGCCTCCAGCAGCGCCATGCGCACCTCGCGCATGGTGTCCTGGATATTGTCTTCCGTCAGCTTCGACTTACCCGTGATACTGCGCAGCGTATTCGAGAGGCGGTCACTCAGGCTTTCAAACATGGATTGGCTCTTTTCGAAAATCGACCGCGGCGCGGCCGGTGGGTGCTATTGATTATGCCCGGGCAAGCCGGTACAAAGAGCGCAGTATACTTTACCCCAGGCCAAGCCCCAAACCGATGCCCGCCACGCTTCTAGCCCCACTGTGCGCCCTGCTGTACCTGGCCGCGACGGGTGCTCAGCTGCTGCATATCGCCCAGCGCGGGCCGAGCCTGGGGCGCGGTGTGCTGCTCATCGGCATCGTCGCCCTGGTCCTGCACGGCGTCATCGCGTGGGACAGCACACTGGGCACCGACGGCGTCAACCTGGGTTTCTTCAAGATCTCGGCGCTCATGTTCCTGGTCATCAACTTGGCCTCCCTGGGCTCACTGGCGCGGCGACCTTTGCAAAACCTGCTGGTGCTGCTGTTCCCGCTGTCTGCGCTGTCCGTGCTGGTCTCCACCTTTGCACCGGATACCGCCGCGCTGCAACAGGACCTGCCCGGCGGCATGCTGCTGCACATCGGCAGCTCCATCCTCGCCTACGCGGTACTGACCATCGCAGCGGCGCAATCGGCATTGCTCGCGCTGCAGGATTACCAGCTGAAGCACCACCATACCCGCGGCATCGTGCAGATCCTGCCGCCCCTGCAGCTCATGGAGACCATGCT
>JAWVYG010000224.1:0-5460 GCA_033722815.1 Halioglobus sp. | reverse complement strand
CCGGACTCCCGAGGACGATGCCAGCGCCAGTTCCGTCCAGGACAGCGACATCGGCCTGCTGCCCATGCCGCAGCAGGTGGAGATCGACACCTGGAAAACGATCACGGACATCGCCGACCGGCACAACCAGCCCGGCACCTTCAGCGCAATGATAGGCTGGGAGTGGAGCGCCATACCCGCGGGCGCCAACCTGCACCGGGTCGTGGTGACGGACAGCGACGCCGCCACCGCCCAGCAGTACGATCCCTTCGGCCTCGACGACAGCCCCTACCCCGAGGACCTGTGGGCCTGGCTGGAAAAAACCAGCGCGGCCACCGGGGCCAACTTCACCGCCATCCCGCACAATTCCAACATCTCCAAGGGCTACATGTTCTCGGACACCAGCCTGCGCGGAGAGGCCTTCACGGCGGACTATGCAAACCGTCGCGCGCGGTGGGAGAAGGTCGCCGAGATCACCCAGATAAAAGGCGATTCGGAAACGCACTCATCCGTATCCCCTGACGACGAATTTGCCGACTTCGAGAATTACCCCTACTACATCCAGCGCGAGTGGACCGAGTACCAGCCGGGGCCGGGAGATTTCGTGCGCTCTGCCCTGAAACGCGGCCTGGAGTTGGAGCGCGGGCTGGGCATCAATCCCTACATGTTCGGGGTCATCGGTTCGACCGACTCGCACACCGCGCTGGCATCGGCCGAGGAGGATAACTTTCACGGCAAGCTGGCGACAGATTCCATTCCCGCAAACAAGCAGCGCAAGTTCAACGACGACGGCCCCAGCAGCAGCGGCTGGGCGATGTCGGCCTCGGGCCTGGCCGCCGTCTGGGCCACGGGCAACACGCGCGAGGAAATACTGCGCGCATTCGAACGGCGCGAGGTCTACGCCACGACCGGCCCGCGTATCGGTGTGCAGTTCTTTGGCGGTGCAGGATTGACCGCCGAGGACCTCGCGCGGGCCGACCTGTACGACTACGCCACCGCCCTCGGCGTGCCCATGGGCGGCCAGCTGGAGGGACCCGGCGCACCCAGCTTCCTGGTGGTGGCGACGAAAGACCCGGTGGGCGCCAACCTCGACCGCATCCAGGTCGTCAAGGGCTGGCTGGGTGAGGATGGCGCCGCGCGCGAGAAAGTCTATGACGTCGCATGGTCCGGCGACCGCGCACCCGCGGCCGATGGGCGCCTACCAGCGGTCGGCAACAGCGTCGACCTGGTGACCGGGAAAGTCGCCAACACCATCGGCGCAGAGCAGTTGCAGGTAGCCTGGACAGACCCCGACTTCAAGTCGGGCCAGTCGGCCTTCTACTATGTCCGCGTGCTGCAGATTCCGACGGCGCGGCATTCACTGCTCGATGCCATCGCGCTGGGGCAGGAACACGCCGGCGAGCACCCCGATACCCTACAGGAGCGCGCCTACACCTCCTCTATCTGGTACCGCCCCGCGCAGTAGCGGCCCTGGTCAGGTGTCGGCGCTGCGAAACGCCAGCAGCAGCGAGTTCGGCGTGAGCAGCTGCACCGCGAAGCGACCCGGGGCCACGGCGGCGATTGCGCCGGCAACCCGCGCCTTGCCGGTGCCCTCCGTGCGCACCTGAATCATATCCAGCCTGTCCATGAACTCGCCGAAGCCGCGCTGCGCCAGCGCGTCACACAGCCCGGCGTAACTGAACCAGTGTAGCGCCGGGTACTTGCCGTAGTTGGCCAGCCACGGCTGTGTGGTGCGCGCGAGCCTGACGCAGTAGCGTTTCAGCGCCGCCGGGTACCAGCTGTACAGCGGCAGCTCGAACTCGTCCTGACGCGGGCACAGTACATTGGTGGTACTGAGGTACAACAGGCCGCCAGGGCGCAGTATGCGCGCGGCCTCGTCGAGTACCGCCCGCCACTGCTCGACGTGTTCCAGCAATTCGGGCACGAGGCAGATGTCCACGCTGTCGTCGGCCAGCGGCACCGCGGTCGCCGAGCAGTTCACGAAGTCCAGGTCCAGGCCCTCCGCCTGCGCGCGCTGGCGTCCCAGGGCCAGCAGGTCGCTGCTGATATCGACGCAGGTCACCCGGTGCCCTTCCCGGGCGTACATGCGCCCGAGCGTGCCGGCACCGCCGCCGACGTCGACCACGTCGAAGGGTCCGGCGCGGCCGCGCTGCCGCATCACTTTCAGTGTCAGGTCGGCCAGGCGCGCGAAGCGAGCGGTCGCCGCCTCCGACAGGCTCTGCTCCTGGTAGTACTGGTAGAAGCGGGCATCGGTAGTGGTATCAAAGGTATCCGGGCTGCCGGGGGCATCGTTGCGGTCGCGGCTCATCTGCTGACTGTCTCCGAGGCCGTGCTCGACAAGGGGTACTCACTGAGAGGAAACGGCATAACGGCTGTTCTGCAGGCTGTCTCAGTAACTGATTGAGGGCGGGCCGCATGCACGCGAGGCCGCGGCCCACGCGGTGCAGTCTAATGCAGCGACATTGCGACAGCAACAAGCCGGACCGGGTGGACCGTCCCACATCCGCTTACACTGCTACACTGGTAAGCTGTTGGTGTTTAACGAGGAAGAGGCAGACATGACACTGAGACAGACGCTGGTGACACTCCTGGCACTTGCCCTGCTGCAGGCGTGCACGGACAACGACGAGCCGCTCACGCCGCTCGCCGAACGCTACGTGTTGGGGAGCCCGGACAGCGTCCCCGAGGGCGTCGCGTTCGATCCGTGGGAACGCCGGTTCTACGCCACCAGCCTGAACGGGGGCAGCATCACGCGCATCTCTGCGGATGGCACCGAGAGCATTTTCAGGGCCGCAGACGGCCGCGCGGAGCTGCTCGGCGCCAAGGTCGATCCCGTGCGGAACCTGCTCTGGGTCTGCGCCCAGGGGGTCGACGGCCTCGACAACCGGGTATGGACCTTCGACATCAGCAGCGCCGAGATGACAGGCGAGTACTTCCTGGGCGCACTCGCCACCGACGGCTCGTGCAATGACCTGGTACTGGACAGCGATGGCACCGCCTACGTGACCGATCCCGCGAACCCGTTCATCTACGCGCTGGACCCCGACTCGGGAGAGGGCCGCGTTCTGGCCACGGACCCGCTGTTTGCGGACGTCACCGGCAGCGGCCTGGGGCTCAATGGCATCGCCATCGCACCGGATGGCGATGCCCTCATCGTCGCCAAATTCCTGCCGCCCTCGCTGCTGCGCGTCAGCCTGCCGGGGGCAGAGACTGTCGAACAGATTGCCCTGGATGGCGCCCTGCCCTTCCCCGACGGACTGGCCGAACTGGGCGGCGACATCTACGCGGTGTCCAACGACAGCGTCAGCCGAATTCGCCTCGGCGCCGACGGCAACACCGGCAGCGTCGTCACCCGGTCGCAGATCAGCGGGCTGTCCACCGCCACCACGGCGGAGGGCGCGCTGTACGCGATCAAGAGCGAGGTGTTCAACTTCGTCGGCCGGCAAACATTGAACACACCCTTCGAAATTTTCCGCGTCGACCTCGACGCCTTTGACCAGTGAGTGGGAACACAGCCAGATGACAGATGAGCGCAGCAACCAGCAGTTCCTGCTTGCCGCCAGGCCAAGTGGTGAAATACAGCCTTCCGATTTCGAACTGGTGGACGCCGGGATGCCTACACCGGGCGACGGGGAGTTCCTGGTAGAGGTGCACTACCTCGCCGTGGAGCCGGCCATGAAGGGCTGGATGGAGGCGCGCGTGGACTACGTTGCGCCGCTGGAGATCGGCGACGTCATGCGCGGCCAGGGCAGCGGCATCGTCATCGAGTCGAACAACGACGCCTTTCCCGTCGGCACGGCGGTGGCGGGGCACCTGGGCTGGCGTCGCTACCTCGCCACCGACGGCCAGAACCCGCCGCTGCGCAAGCTGCCCGAGGGTGTCTCGCTGAAACAGGGCCTCAACGTGCTGGGCATCACCGGGCTCACCGCCTACTTCGGCATGCTCGATATCGGCGAGCCGCGGGAAGGCGATACGGTGCTGGTGTCGGGCGCCGCCGGTGCCACCGGTTCGGTCGCCGGCCAACTCGCACGCGAGCGCGGCGCCCGCGTCGTCGGCATCGCAGGCGGCAGCCGCAAGTGCGAGTGGCTGGTCGACGAACTCGGCTTCGAGGCCGCGATCGATTACAAGTCGGAGGACACCGCCGCCCGTGTCCGCGAGCTGTGCCCGCGGGGCGTCGACGTGTACTTCGACAACGTCGGCGGGGAGATTCTCGACATCGCCCTGGACAACCTCGCCGAGAGGGCGCGCGTGGTGCTGTGCGGCGGTATCTCGCGCTACAACCAGACCGGCCCACTGCCGGGTCCGGTGAACTACTTCAACCTGATCTACCGGCGCGCACGGATGGAGGGCTTCATCGTCATCGACTACGCCGAGCGCTTCGGCGAGGCCACGGCCAGGCTCAGCCAGATGTTGTCCGAGGGCACGCTGCGCAGCAGGGAGACCGTGCTGCAGGGTTTCGATCGCCTGCCCGAGGCGCTGATCGGTATCTTCCACGGCGACAACATCGGCAAGCAAATGGTCGAGGTGGACCGCTAGGGGCCGCCCGGCTTGGACATCATCAACTACGCCGCGCAGCGCAGGCTGCTGACGCTGGCCAGAGGCCACCCCTACGAGCGCGACGCGTTTCATGCGCTGACCGACGGCCTCGATGACTACGACATCAGCCACGTGGAGCAACCCGCGGCGCAGCGGTTGCTCAACGTCGCTACCGCCGCGGAGTATGACGCACTGCTGTGTTACGACATGCCCGGCGTCGATTTCACCGCGCAGTCTCCTCCCGGCCTGGTGCCGCCGGACCGGGCGTTCATCGACAACTACCTCGCCATGCTCGACGCCGGTGTCGGCGTGGTCTTCATGCACCACGCGCTCGCCGCCTGGCCCGCCTGGGATACCTTCGCGGAAATCGTCGGTGGGCGTTTTCACTACCGGCCGGCGTCGCTGCGCGGCCAGCAGTGGCCCGATTCAGGTTACCGCCACGCGGTTACCCACCGCATCAGCGTGGTGGCGCAGCACCCGGTGACCGCGGGCCTGCCCGACACGTTCGAGATGACCGACGAGTTGTACCTCTGCCCGGTGTTCGAGGATGACGTCGAGCCACTGTTGCGCTCGGACTACGACTTCAGCCAGGACAATTTCTACTCCGCGGCCCACGCCGTGGCCGGCACCATGCACTCCCGCCAGGGCTGGTCACACCCGCCCGGTAGCAACCTGGTGGGCTGGGTCAAGCACTGGGGCAACCGCCCCATCGTGTACCTGCAGGGCGGTGATGACGCCGCGGCGCTGGCAGACCCGCACTTTCGTACGCTGGTACAAAACGCGGTGCGCTGGGTGAGCAGCGACGAGGCCGCCGCCTGGGCCCGGGCCAGGAACAGTTAAGTTCACTGCACCCGCAGCGTGCGCCACCAGTCCTGCAGGGCGATGGGAAAGTTTTCCGACTGCTGGCGCACGGCGTCGCTTTCATCTTCCGGGCAGGGGATGGGG
>JAWVYG010000223.1:0-5466 GCA_033722815.1 Halioglobus sp. | reverse complement strand
GTAACACGCTCCCCCGCGGCCTCACGCAGCAACAGTTCGTAGTCGCGGCTCTGCATCAGCGCCTCGGGCGCCACCGCCAGGTCAACCGCGATATCGCGCGCCCTGCCCTTGAGTTTCTTCAGCTCGCTGCGCTGGCGCGCGCCCAGGGGCTGCGGCAGCGCCTCCGGGTACTCCGACGGCGGCAGGTCGCGCTGCTCGGCCAGCAACTGCAGTATCTGCTTGCCCCAGCGCCGGCGCGCGGCGGGGTGCAGCTCGGCCGCCGCGTTGAGCTGTGCCTCGTTGCGCGGCTCGGCTTCGGCCAGTTGCAGGCAGGCCCTGTCGTCGATGATCCAGCCCCGTGGCTTGTCCCTGTCACGGGCGGTCTGTTCGCGCCAGCGGCACAGCGCCGCGAGCGCCGCCAGCTGGCGCGGCCGCAGCTTCCAGGCGCCCTTCAGGCGCTGGTGGAAGTTGGCCGGCCCCTCCTGCAGCGCCGCGACCGCGTCGGCGCCGTCGGCCACGATCCAGTCGTACTTGTTCTGTTGCACGGCGCGCTGGCGCAACTCGCGCCATACCCGCAGCAGCAGGATGACGTCCCAGGCGGCGTACTCGCACTGCGCGTCGCTCAGCGGGCGCTGCAGCCAGTCCGAGCGGGTTTCGTCCTTGGGCAGGTCGATGCCGGTGATGTCGTGCACCAGGGCGCGGTAGCCCACGCCGAAGCCGATATCGAGCAGGCCCGCGGCGCGCTGGGTGTCGAACAGCGGCTGCGGCAGCACACCGAGCCAGTGCTGGAAGACCTCGAGGTCTTCGCTGGCCGAGTGCAGCACCTTGACGACAGCGGGATCGGTCAGCAGGTCGCGGATGGGCGCCGTGTCCTCGAGCGCCAGCGGATCGATCAGCCAGGCGTGGCCCTCCTCGCCGTCGTCGTGGTCGAAGCACAGCTGCAACAGGCCGACCTTGGGGTAGTAGGTATTACGGCGCATGAACTCGGTGTCCACCATCACCGCGGCGCACCCTTCCCCCTCGGCCAGCACGTCGCGCAGGCGCGCGTCAGTGTCTACCAGTTCGATGTTCAAGGCGTGTCCACCGGGCGGCGTCCGGCGAGGGCGTGGGCCAGGGTGGAGCCGTCCACATACTCCAGCTCGCCGCCCAGCGGCACGCCGTGTGCGATGCGCGAGACGTTCACCCCCAGCGGCTGCAGCATATCGGTCAGGTAGTACGCCGTGGCCTCACCCTCGACGGTGGAATTGGTGGCGAGAATCACCTCCTGGATGCCCTCGTCGACCACCCGCTGGTAGAACTCGTCGAGCCCGATCTCGGCCGGCCCGATACCGTCGATGGGCGACAGGTGACCCATGAGCACGAAGTACAGCCCGCGGTAACTGCCGCTCTGTTCCACGGCCAGCACGTCGGCCGGGGTCTCGACCACGCAGACCGTGGCGCCGTCGCGGCGCGGGTCCGCGCACAACTCACACACGTCCAGCTCGGTGAAGTTGCGGCAGCGCGCGCAGTGACCGATGCGCTCAACCGCCTCGGTGAGGGCCGCGGCCAGCGCCGCGGCGCCCTCGCGATCGCGCTCGAGCAGGTGCAGGCTCATGCGCTGGGCAGACTTGGGGCCGACACCGGGCAGGCAGCGCAGGGCATCGATCAGTGTCTGTAGTGATGGGCTGAATTTCACCGGTCAGCCGCCATCAAAACGGCATCTTGAAGCCGGGGGGCAGGTTGAAGCCCGAGGCCAGCCCCGCCATCGCCTCGCGGTTCTGGTTCTCGACCTTGCGCACGGCGTCATTTACCGCCGCCGCGAGCAGGTCCTCGAGCACCTCCTTGTCCTCCGTCAGCACCGCGTCGTCGATGCTCACCTTCTTCACGTCGTGGCGGCCGGTCATCACCACGCTCACCAGGCCGGCGCCGGCTTCGCCCGTCACCTCCGCGTTGGCCATGTCCTGTTGGGCCTGCTGCATCTGTTCCTGCATCTTCTGGGCCTGGGCCATGAGGTCGCTGATAGATCCCTTCATCGTGTTACTCCGGTTAACTGTCCGTGGGCTGGATCGAGGAACGGTCCAGCTCGCCGTCGAAGCGCGAGATCAGCGACTGCAGCTGCGGGTCTTCCTCGATAGCCGCCACCGCCTCGTGCTGGCGCTCCTCCACCAGGCGCTCCCTGCGCATGGCCGGCGTCTCCGCCGTCGGCCTGCCGGTACTGATGCTCACCGCAACCGGCTCGCCGAAGTAGTTTTCCAGCGCCTTGCCGATCTTGCCGCCGTGACTGTCGTTGAGCAGGTTCGCATTGCGCTCGTCCAGCACCAGCTCCAGCTGGCCCTCGTGACAGCGCGCGACGGCACTGTTGCTGGCGATGCTGTGCACGATGCCGGCGAGGCCGAGGCGCTCGAGCAGCTGCCACCAGTTGCCCGGGCCGAGATCGGCGAGCCTGATATCGCCCGGGTCGTCTTCGCCCGTGCCGGCAGCGGACATGGCGGGAGCCGATGGCGGCGCCGGTGCCCGTGGCGCAGGAGCCTGCGCAGGGGGCGGCGCGGCGGGCGGCGGGCTCTGCCGCGGTTGCGCGCTAGCGGACTTTTTTGCCGGGCCGCCGCCCTCCCCCGCGGCACCGGCTTCCGGCACGGCCTGCAGGCTCTCGGGCCCGATACTGTCGTCGATGACCGCCGCCGGGCGAAACGCGATCATCCGCAGCAGGGTCATCTCGAACCCGGCGCGCGGCTCGGGCGCCAGCGGCAGGTCGCGCTTGCCGTTCAGGGCGACCTGGTAGTACAGCTGTGCGTCCTCGGCACTGATGGCGGCGGCGAGCTGCCGCACCCGTTCGGCGTCACCCCAGCTGTTGTCCACGGCGTCCGGCACCACCTGCGCCATGGCCACGCGGTGCACCAGGGAAATGAGTTCGTCCAGGCTGGACTCGAAATCCGCGCCGTGCTCGCTCATGTGCGCCACGGCATCCAGCACGGCCTGCGGATCCTGGCTGGCGACCGTTTCGAGCAGCCCGTAAACCAGGCTGAGATCGACGCTGCCCAGCATGGCGCGCACGTCCTCCTCCGTGAGACTGCCCGAGCCGAACGCAATCGCCTGGTCCGTCAGGCTCAGTGCGTCGCGCATGCTGCCGGCGGCGGCGCGGCCCAGCAGCCACAGGGCGGGCTCTTCGAAGGCAATCGACTCCTGTTCCAGTACCCGGCCGAGGTGACCCACGATCTGCTCAGGCGGCATGTTCTTGAGGTTGAACTGCAGGCAGCGCGACAGCACCGTGGCGGGCAGTTTCTGCGGGTCGGTGGTGGCGAGCAGGAACTTGACGTGCTCGGGCGGCTCTTCCAGCGTCTTC
Source organism: Halioglobus sp. (assembly GCA_033722815.1). Classification (GTDB taxonomy): domain Bacteria; phylum Pseudomonadota; class Gammaproteobacteria; order Pseudomonadales; family Halieaceae; genus Marimicrobium. The sequence continues at coordinate 2,168 of JAWVYG010000223.1, read as the reverse complement.
AACAGGGCGTTGAAGCTGTGCGCCGACAGCATGTGTACCTCGTCGATGAGGTAGACCTTGTAGCGCGAATTGGTCGGCGCGTACTGCACGTTCTCCAGCAGCTCCCGCGTGTCCTCGACCTTGGTGCGCGAGGCTGCATCCACCTCGATCAGGTCGACGCTGCGTCCCTCGGATATCTCGACACAGGAGGAACAGGTGCCGCAGGGTTCGGAACTCACACCGCTCTCGCAGTTCAGGCAACGGGCGAGGATGCGGGCGATCGTGGTCTTGCCCACGCCGCGGGTACCGGTGAACAGGTAGGCGTGGTGCAGGCGGTTGTGGTCCAGGGCGTTGATCAGCGCCCGCAGCACATGTTCCTGGCCGACCATCTCCCGGAAATTGCGGGGGCGCCACTTGCGGGCCAGCACCTGGTAGGACATTGAAACGACGGCCTTGAAAACTCGAAAAGAGGGCTAGGATACACCAGCGACAGGTGGACAGAAACTGCGCCGGGGACAGGTAAATGGAGGCGACCCAGACAGCCACACCCCGGCACACGAGTCGATAACTACCGTTGCTCCCTTCCGGGCCTGGCGGGGTTCACTATCTATCGTTGCGAGGGGACCGCCTGGATCACCACAGCGCCCGTGCGGGGCCGGAGCTCCCGCGCGGAGGGCGCGTATTGTGGGCCAAAGCCCACGTCCCTGCAAGGGTCGCTGCTGGACACCGCCGGAGAGGGCACTTGACATGCATGTTAGAACCTATAACATTTATGTTACAGGTTCTTACATTAATGGATTCGCGTGGAAAACCAACCGTCATTGCGCCCCGCCAGCAGCGGCACCGTGCGCGGCAACCTGCTGGGCATCCTGGGCGCCGCCGTCCTTACCCTGGGGGTGACGGGCGCGCTCTACGGCCGCGTGGCGCTGTCGGCGGATCCCGCGCCGCGGGTTCCCCTGAGCGTCAGTACCGCCCGCTACACACCGGTCGACTCCTACCAGCGGCAGGTCTCCTACCTCGGCCTGGTCAAGGCCGGTGAGCAGGCCCGCCTCAGCTTCGAGGTCGCCGGCCAGATCGCGCAGTTCGTCGCCCGGGAAGGGGCCGCAGTGGACGCCGGCGAGGTCATCGCCACCCTGGACGATTCGCAGTTACAGGCGCGCCGCCGGGCCATCGCGGCGGACCTGGAGCAGGCCCGGGCCGAGCTGGAACTGGCGCAGCTGAAATCCCGGCGCCAGCAGAAGCTCAGCGCCAGTGGCGCGGTGTCCAGGGAGGCCTTCGACGAAACCCGCCTGCGGGCCAGGGCCCTGGAATCGCGCGTGGCGGCGACAGAGGCCCGCCTGGAGAGCATCGAGCTGGACCTGGCGGATACGCGCCTGCTGGCCCCCTATGACGGGGTCATCGCCGAGCGCTACACCTACCCCGGCGCCGTGGTCAGCCCGGGCATGCCGGTGGTGCGACTGCTGCAGACCGGCGTCCGTGAAGCCCACATCGGGGTGGTCGCGACACGCTCCTCGGAACTGGTACCGGGCGAGCATTACACGCTGCGCCTGCGCGAGGCGACGTTCGATGCCGTGCTGCAGGCGGTCAGGGCCGACGTCGACCCGGTTACACGTGCAGCTACCGCCGTGTTTACCCTGCCCGCCGACATCACCGCGCTGGACGGGGAGTCGATTACCCTGCTGTTGTCCGAGACCGTCAACTCCACCGGCGGCTGGCTGCCGGTATCCGCCCTGCTGGAAGGGCGGCGCGGCATGTGGACCGTGCTGCGCATCGAGGACAGCGCCGGCGAGTACCGCACGGTGCGTGAGGTGGTGGAAGTGATCGACACCCAGGGCGACCGCGCCTACGTGCGCGGCACGCTGGCGCCGGACTCGCTGGTCGTGAGCGACGGCCTGCATCGCATCACCCCGGGGAATACCGTGCTGCTCGCGGAAGGCAGCTGACATGCTGGCGCGCTTCATTTATTCCCACCCGCGGTATTTCTTCCTGCTGGTGATCTGCGTGGTCGCCGTGGGCCTGAACAGCTACCAGTCGATACCGCGGCAGGAAAAACCCTCCATCACTAACATGTCGGGCACCGTCACCGTTTTCTTCCCCGGCGCGTCTCCCCGAAGGGTGGAAGCCCTGGTAACGCGGCCGCTGGAAGACGAATTGCGGCAGATTCCGGAGATTGACCAGGTCCAGTCCAT
>JAWVYG010000222.1:0-5468 GCA_033722815.1 Halioglobus sp. | reverse complement strand
GTGGCCCCGTCCTGGCAGACGAACACCGCGGCACCGGTGCGCTCGCGGTACAGGCCCATGTTCTTGGAGCAGGAGGCCGCGATGATCACCTCCGGCAGGCGCGACACCAGCAGGCGCAGCCCCGCCGCGTCTTCCTCCAGGCCGTCGGCGAGGCCCTGGTAGGCGATGTCCACCATGGGCAGGAAGCCCTGTGTCTCTGCCATCTGCGCCACGACCTGCCACTGCTCCGGGGCCAGGTCCGCCCCGCAGGGATTGTGGCAGCAGCCGTGCAGCAGCACGATATCGTCTTTGCGCGCCTGCGCCAGGTCATCCACCATGGCCTCGAAATCCACACCGTGGTCGGCCGCGTCATAGTAGCGATAGGTCCGGAATTCCAGGCCCACACTGCCCAGCAGCGGAATGTGTACCGGCCAGGTCGGGTCCGACACCCACACGCGCGCCCCGGGCGCCGCCGCGTACACGACCTCGGACCCGATACGCAGTGCACCGCAGCCGCCGGGCGTCTGGATACTGCTGACCCTGGCATCGCCCAGCGCCGCGCTGTCCTGCCCCAGCAGCAGCCGTTGCATCCCGGTGTTGAAGGCCTCATCCCCCGCCGGCGGCAGGTAGGCCTTGGTCACCTCCTCCCGCTCCAGCGCCTGCTGCGCCCGCTGCACCGCCTCGAATACGGGACACAGGCCCGCGTCATCCATGTACACGCCCACGGTCAGGTCGACCTTGTGCGGGTTGGCGTCCGCGCGGCAGGCGGCGGACAGGCCCAGGATGGGGTCGACGGGGAGTTGCTCAAGGTTCTGTAACATCACACTTGCCTCAAATAAAGCGGGCCGGACAAGGGCCCTACAGGATCGCCAGCAACGCGGTCAGGAAGCGCCAGAAAGGCTCCACGGTATCGATCTGCAGGCGCTCGGCCGGCGAGTGGGCGCCGCGAATGGTCGGGCCGAACGAGAGGATATCCAGTTCGGGCTTCTTGCTCTTCAGGATACCGCACTCCAGCCCGGCGTGGATGGCCTTCACCTGCGGCGCGACGCCGAACAGCTCCCTGTGCAGGTCACTCGCCCGCGCCAGCAGGGGGCTGTCGAAATCGGGTTGCCAGCCCGGGTAGCCCACCTGTTCGTCCACGCCCAGCGCGAAGCGGCGCGCCAGCGCCAGTACGCCCTGGCGCAGCGGAATGCCCTGCTGCTCGTTGAAAAAACGGTAACTCGCCTCCAGCATCAGCTCACCGCCGGCGAGGCGCAGCTGGGCGAGGTTGATGCTGAGGTCGACCAGGTCCCCGGGCGAGGCCGCGTTGTAGGCCAGCGCGCCGTGGGGAAACACCGCCAGAAGGTCGAGAATCTCGCGTGAAGCGCTCACGGACACCACCGGCGCAGGGTCAGCAGGGCGCAGCTCCAGCGCCAGGGCGTGGTCTGCTGCGGGGAGCCAGCTCAGCAGCTGCTGCGTGAGCGCTTCCAGCTTGTCCTGCAGCGCCCGTGCCTGCGCCGCGGGACAGGCGAACTGAATCCAGCCCTCGCGGGGAATCACGTTGTGCGCCACGCCCACGTCGGCGCCGCACAGCTGCAGTTCGCCGACATCGTCCAGGCACTGCGCCAGCAGCTTGATCGCGTTACCCAACTGCTCGTGGATCTGGATACCGGAGTGTCCGCCGGCGAGGCCGCGCAGTTCCAGCGTCCAGTAATCCGCACCGTCCGGCGCACTGCCCGCGGCAAACGAGCGCTCGAACACCCAGCCCGCGCCCCCGGCGCAACCGACAAACAGCTCCTGCCAGTCCTCGGTATCCAGGTTGAGCATGCGCTGCGCACCCAGCAGGTCCGGGTCGAGGTTGAGGGCGCCGTTCAGGCCGGTCTCCTCGTCCACCGTGAACAGCAGCTGCAGCGGCGGACGACGCACCTGTGGGTCGCTCAGCAGCGCCAGCGCCGCGGCGCAGCCGATGCCGTTGTCCGCGCCAAGTGTCGTCTGCCGGGCCCGCAACCAGCCGTCCTCCACGTGCAGCTCAAGCGGATCGCGCTCGAAATCGTGTGTCGAGCCTGAACTTTTCACCGTCACCATGTCCAAATGGTTCTGGATGAGCACCGGCTCCCGGTCCTCGAGGCCGGCGCTGGCGGCGACGCTCACCAGCAGGTTGCCCTCGGCGTCCGTGCGCCAGGGGCAGTCGTGGCGCTCGGCCACGCCGGTGATATAGCTGCGCACCGCCGCCTCCTGGCCGGAGGGCCGCGGAATCTGCGAGATCTCGTAGAAATGGTCCCACAGGTGGGAAGGCTGTACTGGGTAATCGGCTGGTCTCATGGGCGGCGCTGGATTATAGCGCAGGGGACCAGGCGCGGCATTTTTCACAGCCGCACCGGGTACTTTTTAACACGGTAGGCCGGCGGTAAGCACCTATACTTACGATGAGGGAAATCATTCGATTATCTGGACGACCCCATGAAAAGACTTGATGCAGGAAAAGCGAGCCTGGTGGAGGTTATGCGCAGCATAAAATTCCGCCATCACAAGTCCGACAATCCGTCTCGGGAGGTGTCGAGCCGCTTCGCGCACCTGAATCCTCAGGCGCCCTCCTCCCGACACGCCAATCCCGAGGACGCCAAGCTGGTTCGCAGCGGCAACTGACGGCCGCGTGCACCGCGGGCAGAACGGGGTAACCCCGGCGCGGGACAGATTCTCAGGCAGTAGGCTGTACTGACACGAAGGGGCCGAGGTGTTCGCTGCGGCACAGGCCCCAGCGCTCGTGCGGCTCGACCAGGTGGTTGGCAATCACGGCGAAGACCAGCGGATTGAAGGGAAACCCGACATGGCTGGCCATCACCGCCATGTTCGTAACAAAGCGCGGGTCACCCTGGCACCTGGCTATCCCTGCGCCGACGATACCGTCGCTCTCGCTGTACAGCGCCAGCACCGGGACGCGCAGGTCGCCGCCGCTGTAGGTGTGCGCCACCCAGCGCTCCAGCGCCTGTTCATCGACATCGTTGTCGTAGAGGTTGCCCATCACGCTGTACAGCGCGGTGCCGCGCGGGTCGCCGTAGGGCGTTCCCAGGGTAATGACCTGGCGAATCCAGCGAGGATACTTGTGGGCCAGCGCGACGGCATAGAGCCCGCCGAGGCTCCAGCCGATCAGGGTCAGTTTGCTGCCGCTGGCATGGAACTCCTGCTCGACCCGCTCGGCGATCACGTCTTCCATGTGCGCACGGTGCTCGAGGAAGTCGTCGATGTTCTGCGAGCGCACCTCGGACGCGTTGCGCCCCAGGCCCCAGGGAACGGCCCTGTAACCGCAGCGGTTGAGGAGCTTGCGCAGTTGCGACGTGGAGCCGTCGGCACCCATGAAGCCGGGCAGCGTCATGATGCTGTGCCCGTCGCCCTTCGGCAGCGTCCTGACCAGCGCCGGAGAGAACACCGCGCTGCTGCCGATTTCGACAAATACCCGGGCCAGTTCGAGCATGCTGTAGCGCAGCGGCGGGGGCAGTGGTGCAGCGGCTGTCGGCAGGCGCATTTCAGGGATTGCCATAAAATCTCCCGGGCACGGCGAAGTTCACTTATTGTCCCCGCGATGCTGCCGGGAATACAGCGAAACCTCGAGGCTCCGGTTTAATAATTTATGCTAGAATTGCGGCCCTTACACAGCTGCAACAGACTCGCCCCCCGTGAGCAACTCCCGCGATACCCTTTTTTCGAATGTGCTGGCCGATCCCGGCCGCTTCACGTTTGACGACAACGTGGCGCGGGTCTTCCCGGACATGATCAAACGCTCCGTGCCGGGTTACACCACCATCGTCGCCATGACGGGCCTGCTGGCGGGCAAGTACGCCTCCGCAGGCACTCGACTCTATGATCTAGGCTGCTCACTGGGCGCCTCCACACTCGCCATGCGCCAGAACCTCCAGGCCGCCGACTGCCGCATCGTCGCGCTCGACAACTCCGCGGCGATGCTGGAACGCTGCCGCGGCGTGCTGGAAACGGATACCCACGAAACGCCGGTCGACCTGCTGTGCGCCGACCTGCAGGACGTGATCATCGAGGATGCCTCGGTGGTAGTGTTGAACTTCACCCTGCAGTTTGTACCGCCCCACATGCGCGACGGGGTGATCGCGCGCATCTACGACGGACTGCGTCCCGGCGGCATCATGATTCTGTCGGAGAAAGTGACCTTCGAGGACCCCCACCTGGACGCCCTGAACATCGAGTTGCACGAGCAGTTCAAGCTCGCCAACGGCTACAGCGGGCTGGAGATCGCGCAGAAGCGCAGCGCGCTGGAAGACGTATTGCTGCCCGAGACGCTGGCGGCACACCGGCAACGCATCGCCGCCGCGGGCTTCGGCAGCTGCGACGTCTGGTTCCAGTGCTTCAACTTCGCCTCGCTGGTGGCGCTGAAGTAACAACTCGCGATGATCGACTACACGGCACTGATCGAACGCTGGCGCGGCGGCGAACTGGACCCATGGTCCCGCACCCTCGCGGCACAGGTCGAGCGAGGCATGTCGCAGAAGCGCTACGGCGACCTGCCGCGGTGGCTGCAGTGCCTGCAGCAACTGCCGGACCTGCGGGTCGATCACGTCCACCTGGACCGCGCCAGGGTGGGCGCCTCGAGTAATACAGCCCTGCCAGCCGAACAGCTGGCGCAACTGCGCGATGCCCTGGCGGGCCTGCACCCCTGGCGCAAGGGCCCCTATGAGCTGTTCGGCCTGCACATCGATACCGAGTGGCGTTCGGACTGGAAGTGGCAGCGACTGCTGCCGGGACTCGAGGACCTCACGGGACGCCGCGTCCTCGACGTCGGCTGCGGCAGCGGCTACCACTGCTGGCGCATGCTCGGCGCCGGCGCCGGCGAGGTCGTGGGCATCGATCCCACGCCGCTGTTCGTCGTGCAGTTCTGGGCGCTGCAGAAATACCTCAGCCGGCCAGACGTCTGGGTGCTGCCCGCGGGTATCGAGCACGTGCCGCCGCAGCTGCGCGCCTTCGATACCGCCTTCTCCATGGGCGTTCTCTACCACCGCCGCTCTCCCATCGATCACCTGCAGGAGCTCAAGGACTGCCTGCGCCCCGGGGGACAACTGGTGCTGGAAACCCTGGTGATCGACGGCGGCCCCGGAGCTACCCTGGTGCCCGAGGGGCGCTACGCGCGCATGGGCAACGTGTGGTTCCTGCCCAGCTGCGACACGCTGCTGGGGTGGCTGCGCAAACTCGGCTACCGGGATCCGCAGGTCATCGACGTCAATGTCACCTCCACGCAGGAACAGCGCTCTACCGAGTGGATGACCTTCCACTCGCTGGCGGACTTCCTCGACCCGCAGGACGATACCATGACCATCGAGGGCTACCCCGCGCCGCGCAGGGCCATCCTCACTGCCCTGGCACCCTGACCACGGGAGAAGTTGGAAGCGGACTGCTGGCGGCGAAGCCCGGTGAGGTGAGCGGCTGGCGGCGAAGCCCGGCACCAGGTCCGAAAAGGCTGCAGCGTCGCAGGCCGACGCGGCTGCTGC
>JAWVYG010000221.1:0-5478 GCA_033722815.1 Halioglobus sp. | reverse complement strand
GGCAGGTCGACCAAACGCTGGCTAGGGGACAGCTCGAAGAAGTTCAGCAACTGCGTCCTGCCGGGGGTCTTGGAGGTTTTCGCGAGCTTCTTGTTCGACGTTAAGCTATTGATAGCGCTGGACTTTCCGGCATTGGAGCGGCCCGCGAAAGCGACCTCCCAGCCCTCGTCCGGCGGGCACTGGGAGAGCTTCGCCGCGCTGGTCAGGAAACGGGCGGCGCGGTAGTCCGGCGCCTGCGGGCCGTCCGGGGGCGGGGCTTGTGTCATCGGCCTGTATCGCCTTTTTTGACAGGGGTAACTCGTATATAATACCGCAGCTTTTTTTGCCTGTTATCAAATGCTTGCGCTTGATTCGGGCGCCACCAAGAAACCTGAGGAATCCCCATGAAGAAGTTGTTTGCCGTGATTGCCCTGAGCGCCAGCGCTACCGCGTGGGCAGCCGATGCCCCGCCGAAGTACCAGGCGTCCTGTTTCGCCTGTCACTCCACCGGCGCAGCGATGGCTCCCAAGACCGGTGACGCCGAAGCCTGGGCGCCGCGCCTGGAGAAGGGCATGGACACCCTGGTCGCATCGGTTAAGAACGGCCTTGGCGCGATGCCTCCCACCGGGCTGTGCGCCGACTGTAGCGACGCGGAGATCGAGGAACTGATCAACTTTATGGCCGCACCTGCCAAGTAGGATTCGGAACTGACATGAAATACGCAGTAGTTTTGCTCAGCCTGACCATGGGCTGGGCTTCCGGCGCCTTTGCCGCCGAAGCCATGCCTGCCGGCAATGCCGACGCGGGGAAGGACCAGACCGCCGTTTGCAGCGCCTGCCACGGCGCCGACGGCAACGGCGTATCGCCCTTTCCCAAGCTGGCGGGGCAGGGGGAGAAATACCTCTACAAGCAGCTGCGCGACGTTCGCGACGGCGCGCGGGTTATCCCCACCATGATCGGTCAGCTGGACGGCAAGAGCGACCAGGACCTGGCGGATATCGCGGCGTTCTACGCCAGCCAGGCCGCGACCGGCGGCCAGACCGACCCGGAACTGCTTGAGTTGGGTGAAAAGGTGTATCGCTCCGGCGTCGCCGAGCGCGGCGTCGCCGCCTGCGCCGGATGTCACTCGCCGAGCGGGCGCGGCAACGCACCTGCGGGCTATCCCGCGCTGGCGGGACAGCACGCGCAGTACATCGCCGACCAGCTGCGCGCCTACCGCAAGGGTTATGAAGATCCCACCGGCCGCACCAACGACGGCGACACCAGGATCATGCGCACCACGGCATTCGGTCTCAGTGACAAGGAAATCGAGGCGCTCGCCAGTTACGTGTCTGGCCTGTACTGACGGTGACGCCGAAGAAGAGGTGGCGGCAGCGCCGCCTTTTTTTTCGCCGCAAGAACCAAGCCCGAGCGCGGCTGTCCTAACCTGCACAGATACCTGAAGGAGAAGTCCATGTTTAAACGCCTGTTCCTGCCGCTTTCCCTGCTGCTGTTTTCCCTGTCCTGCTCGGCGCAGGACGGCGCTGCCCCGGCGGCACAAGACGTCACCTTCAATGCGGGCGAGCACTACGACGTCATCTCGAACCAGGTGGCGCGCACCGCCGCCCGCGACAAGATCGAGGTGGCGGAGTTTTTCTGGTACGGCTGTGGCCACTGCTACGCCTTCGAGCCGATGTTGCAGGAGTGGAAGAAAGGCCTGCCGGAGGACGTGGAATTCCGCCACATCCCGGCCGTCTGGCACACCGCGATGGAACTGCACGCCCGCGCCTTTTACACCGCGGAGGTGCTGGGCGTGATGGACACCATCCACCCCGTGATCTTCCAGGCCATGAATGTCGATCGCAAGCGCCTGCAGTCGGAGGAGGAAATCGCCGCGCTGTTCACCGCCAACGGGGTATCGCGCGAGGACTTCGACAAGACCTTCAACTCCTTTGGCGTCAGCAGCCAGGTGCGCCAGTCGGCCGCGGCGGCCAAGAGCTCCGGCATGACCGGCACGCCCTCCATGATGGTCGAGGGCAAGTACCTGATCAGCACACAGAAAGCCGGTGGCCAGCCGGAGATGCTGCAGGTGGCAGATTTCCTCGTGCAGAAGGAGAGGGCGGCCAGGGTTGCGAAGAAGTAACTTATTCGGGGACAGACCACGATTTATTGCATGGCAATAAATCGTGGTCTGTCCCCTATTAGTTCAGGCGAAACCATTACAAAACCGTCACCCTGACTGGCCGTTTTGATGCTTGCTACCCCCCTCGCCGGCGCGCAGTATGGTGCGCCTCGAACAATCATTTGGTAGCGGAGACACTATGATCGACATGGCGGGCAAGGTCGCCCTGGTCACCGGCGGCGCCAGCGGTATGGGCCAGATTGCCGCGCGGCGGCTGGCCGCGCAGGGCGCAAAAGTCGCCATCTTCGACGTCAATGAACAGGGGCTGGCGGAAACTGCCTCCGAGTCGGACAACATCACCGCCCTGCGTTGCGATATCTCCGACCTGCAGGACGTCGAGGCGAAAGTGGCCGAGGTGGCGAAGACCCTCGGCCCGATCGACCTGCTGTTGCACGCCGCCGCGCTCATGCCCAGCTTCCGGCTGGCTGACCATACCCATGAAAACATGGAGCGCCTGTTCCGCATCAACTTCCTGGGCACCACCTACATGGTGCGCGCGGTGTTGCCGGCCATGACCGCCCGCGGCAGCGGCCGCATCATAGCGTTCGGCTCCATCGCCGGTGTGGCGCTGGTGCCCAAGATGGGCGCGTACTGCGCCACCAAGGCGGCGGTCAACGCCTACATCGAAGTGCTGCAGAACGAGATTCGCGACACCGGCGTGCGCGCGCACCTCGTGTGCCCGCCGGCGGTCAACACACCGCTGGTGGACCAGACGATCGAAACCGATACGCCCGGAAGTATCGTCGAGGCGAAGAAGTCCGGCCGCCTGGCGGATCCCGAAAAAATGATCGACGCGATCGAGAAGGGCGTGCGCAAGGACAAGGACATCATCTATCCCGGCGAGGCCCGCCTGCTGTACTTGTGGCGTGCACTCTTCCCCGGCCTGTGGTGGAAGACCGTGATGAACTTCGAGAAGTAGGCGCGCGATCGCCTGTACCGTTTTACTTTGATGGCGGCCATGGGATAGCATCGCCGCCCCATGGCCCACCGTCACCTGCACCCCGAATCTCCCTGGCTGCTCGCCCTGCTGGCGGCGCTGGTCGCCCTGGGCCCCCTCAGCGTCGACATGTACCTGCCGGCGATGCCGGCCATGATGCAGGCGCTCGACACCGACATAAGCCACATGCACCTCACGCTGAGCACCTACCTGACGGGGTTCGCGATTTTTCACCTGGTGTGCGGGCCGCTGGCGGATCGTATCGGGCGCAAGCCGGTCCTGATTGGCGGCACCGTGCTGTTCGTCGTGGCCTGCGTGGGTTGCAGCCAGTCCACCACGGTGGAGGAACTGCTTGTCTACCGCTTCGCGCAGGGTGTCGGCGCCTGCGTCGGCCCCACCATCGCCCGCACGATTGCGCGTGACGTGTTCGGCCCGACGCGGGCGGCGCGGGCACTGTCGCTGATCGCCATGCTCATGGCGCTGGCGCCCGCAATCGCGCCGATGTTGGGTGGTATCCTGCTCTTGTGGCTGCCGTGGCCGATCATCTTCTTTTTTCTCGCCTTCTACGGCGTCACCATGATCGTGCTCATCCAGCTTTACCTGGCCGAGTCCATACCGCAGCGGCAGAGCCTGCACCCGGTGGCGATCCTGCGCAACTATGCCGAGCTGTTTCGCAATTCCATGTACCTGACCACCACGCTGGCCAGTGGCCTGATCTATGCCGGACTGATGACCTACCTGGCCTCGTCCAGCTTTGTCTACATCGACATGCTCGGGGTGCCGGTACAGTACTTCGGTCTTATCTTCCTTACCTCGGTGATCGGGTACATGCTCGGCAGTGCGTTCAGCGCGCGCCTGAGCCACCACTATGTGCCGGAAGAAACGGTGCTGCTGGGCACCCTGCTCGCCGCCGCTGCCTGCACGCTCATGCTGTTGGGTGGCCTGGCGTTTCCCGACAGCGTCCTGGCGCTGGTATTGCCCATGATCTTCTACTCCGCGGGGATGGGTCTGGTGTTGCCCAATTCCATGGCGGTCGCGCTGCGACCCTTTCCGCACATTGCCGCAACCGCCTCGGCGCTGCTGGGCTTCATACAGATGGCCCTGTCGTCCGCCGCCACCGCACTGGTGGGTGTTTTCCTGGCCGACTCTCCCCAGCCGATGCTGTATTTCATGTTTTTCATCACCGCCTGCGCGCTGTGGCTTGGCGTGCGCGTGCACCGGGCGCGCGAGGTGATTAGCCCCTGACCGAACTCCCCGGGGTGTGGCATACTCCATGCTCTTGTCCCGGAGATTACCTGTGCAAACCGCGACTGACGTCACTCACCTCATCGGCAACACACCGCTGCTGCACCTGCGGCAGGTCTCGGAGCAGACCGGCTGCACCATCCTCGGCAAGGCGGAGTTTCTCAACGCCGGCGGCTCTGTGAAGGACCGCACCGCGCTGGGCATCATCCGCGCGGCGGAGCAGGCCGGCGACCTGAAGCCGGGCGGGCGCGTCGTGGAGGGCACCGCCGGCAATACCGGTATCGGTCTGACGCTGCTGGCCAACGCGCTGGGCTATACCAGCACCGTGGTCATGCCGATCACCCAGAGCAAGGAAAAGATCGACACGCTGGAGTTGCTGGGCGCCGACCTGCACCTGGTGGCGGCTACCAGCTACAAGGATCCGGACCACTACATCCACATCGCCGAGCGCCTGGCCGAAAAGTACGCCGGCGAAGAGGACAACGGGGCCGTCTGGGCGCGGCAGTTCGACAACCTCGCCAACATGGACATACACGCGCGCACGACCGGTGTGGAAATCTGGGAGCAGACCGACGGCAAGGTCGACGCGTTTATCTGCGCGGCGGGCACCGGCGGTACGATTGCCGGGGTATCGAACACGCTGAAGGAGCGCAACGCGGATATTAGGATAGGCATCGCCGACCCGGCGGGCGCGGTGCTGTACAACTACTTCAGGAACGGCGAGGTGAAAGCCACCGAGGGCAACTCGATCATCGAGGGCGTGGGCATCGGCCATATTACCGGCAACACCGCCGAGGCGCGGGTGGACCTGGCCTACAGCATCGACGACAACGAGGCACTGCCCTACGTCTTCGACCTGCTGCGCCACGAGGGCCTGTGCCTGGGCGGCACCTCTGGCCTGAATATCGCCGGCGCCGTGCGCATGGCGCAGGAACTCGGCCCCGGCCACACCATCGTCACCATACTGTGCGACTACGGCAACCGTTACCAGAGCAAGCTGTTCAACCCGGTATTCCTGGAGAACAAGGGGCTGCCGGTTCCCGAGTGGCTGGCAATCTAGTCGGTCATCCCGGCGCCGCCTGACCTGGCGGCCTCACCTCCTGCCACGCGCGCTGCCCGGGCGTTACTATTGATCGAGTTCGGTGTTGTCTGAGAT
>JAWVYG010000220.1:0-5478 GCA_033722815.1 Halioglobus sp. | reverse complement strand
TCGTGCTTGGTCTGCAGCCCGAAGCGCACCGGTACCGAAGGGTCGGGGTTGGCGGGATTGCGCTCCGAGTTGTCCATGGCGCCGCGTGCCACGAGCCTGGTGCCTGCCGGCATGAAGTGCGGCTCCTCCAGCTCGTAACGGAATTGCCAGTTGAACTCGTATTTTGGTACCGACAGCAGCATCTCCGATGTGCCGTCCGGGTATTCCGCCGTGTAGTTCATGTACTTGCCGCGGTAGTGCATGTGCGGCATGAGCGAGTAGAGGTAGGCGTCGCGTTCGATCAGCAGCTCGCCCTCCAGCTTGTACTCTTTAGCGTGTGGCGGCACCAGGAAGCGCCGCTGGCCGGCCACCTCGCCGGACATGACATACTTTGGCGGCTCGTCATACAGGTACAGGCCGATCTCCGTGGCGTCCACCGTTTCCTTGCCTGAGGTGGTGTAGTGCATCTGCAGCAGCAGGTTGGAGCCCTTGCGGATCAGGCGGCCGCTGTTGTCGCGGGAGGTGTCGGGCTGCCTGCCGGGCGCGTAGCCGGCGAGGCTGTCCTGGTCGCCCTCGCTGTCGCGCCGGCCGCGCACCTCCTTGTCGGCGGGCGTGGAGAGATAGGCGATCACGTGGTGCAGTACCTGCCGGTCGCCCGGTACGAACTCGACCGCACGCACCCAGACGTCACGCTCCAGGTTCAGTTCCACCGGCACGTAGCGGTAGTCGATCAGCCCGGTGGCCGGAATCGTCTGCGGCGGCACCTGCAGCACGATGTCCGGTTCGCCGAGAGTGAACCTGGGATTGTCGAAGGTCAGCCGGGTCAGCGGGTCATCCTCACCCGCGCCGCGGGGTGCCCCCGCGTCGATCCAGTGCACCAGCGTCTGCAGCTCCGCCGCGGTGATCTCCGCATCGTTCTCCACGGGCTTGCTCAGGTGAGTATCGATCTGCCCCGGGGGCATGCGCCGGGTGAGCAGCACCTCTTTCATCATCTTCGACCAGCCCTGCACCATCGCGTGGTCGGTCATCGACCACGGCGCTATGCCGCCGGTGTGGTGGCAGCCGACGCAGTGCTTCTCGAGAATCGGTGCAACGTCCTCGCTGTAGGAGACCTGCTGCGCGCTGCGCTTGTCCCGCGCCGGGAAGTTGACGAGGCAGCCCGGTGCCTCGGGAGTGCCGCCGGCTACGGGGTTGCCGGCAAGTACCGCGTCGAGGGCGTCTTTCAGGTAGTGGTTCTTCGCCTGGGGCTTTTGCGTCTCGTATCCCAGTCGATCGTCCACCGGGCCGCGGTACAGGATCTCGCGCGTGAGCGGGTTGATAATGAACGTCTCGGCGGTGCGGTCCACGCCCAGCGCCTCGGCGATCAGCTGCGACTCGTCCACCAGGATGGGCAGTTCAAAGCCGAATTCATTGGCCTCGGCCGCGATGCTGTCGCGGTTGTCCTGCGGCTGCGGATTGAGCATGAAGAAGGTCACGCCACGCTCCTCAAAGGCGTCGCGGATGGCGTGCAGCGTGGGTGCCCCGTTGCGCACGATGGGACAGCCGTTGCCCTGGATGAAGATCACCACGGCTTTCTGGTCACCGTACCAGCTCAACTGGTGCGACTTGCCCCGGTGGTCCAGCAGCGTGAAGTCGCTGATGCGGGTGGCCGCGGCCTGCGCCGGCAGGCAGGTGAGAACGGCGCCCAGCAGCGCCGCGCAGAAGGCGATGAAGACCCTGGAAATTGCCATGTTTTCCCCCGGAGAGCATAGAGGTATCAGATTCGCCCTGCTAAGGTATAGGAAAAGTGACCAGTAGTTCAAATTCTCTCATGGCGGGATTAATCGACTTTCTAACGGGCCGGCGGCACCTCCTCGCCCTGCTGACCGTGCTCCTGACTGCCGCCGTCGCCTGGGGCATCCAGTACACGCAGACCGACGCCTCGTCGAAGTCGATCCTCCCGGAGGATGACCCGTACAGGGAGGAGGTCGAGCAGGTAGACCGCGATTTCCCGCCCAGTGCGAGCGCGCTGTTCGCCTTCATGCCAAAAGACGGCGACGTCTTCAGCCTGGCCAGCCTGCGCGCCATGGAGGACCTGACCGAGCGCTACCGCGAGGTGGACTCCGCGGTGTCCGTGGGCTCGCTGATCAACCGCCGCCTCAACGCGGTGGATGCCGATATCGTCAACCGCGACTACCTGGTACCGGACATCGCCGACCTCGACGAGGCCGGGTTGCGGCAGGTGCGCCAGCTCGCGCTGGCCAATGAGAGTCTTACCTCGACCATGCTGTCTCCCGAGGGCGACATGGCGCTGGCGCGGATCAAGTACCGCGCCAGCCCCGACGACCAGCCTACCCGGCGCAGGATCGCGCAGTCGATCGTCGACCTGCGTGATTCACTGCGCGAGCGGCACCCGGAGGTCGACATCTACATACTCGGCCGCGCACTGTTCGAGCTCGACAGCTACAAGGCACAGATCAAGGACCGCACCTACCTGGCGCCGCTGGTCCTCACCATCAACCTGGTATTGCTGTGGTACTGCCTGCGCTCGGTAGCTTTTTCACTGTGCGTGATGGTCGTGTCCTTCGTCACCATCGTGCTGACGGTGGGCACCATGGGCTGGTCGGGGATACCGTTCAACCAGATCTCGAACATGGGGCCGCTGGTGGTGCTGACCATCGCCCTGGCCGACAGCATCCATATCGTCTCGGTCTATGTCCAGGGTTTGCACAAGTCATTGGGCAAGCTGGAGGCGATGAAACAGAGCCTGGCGGTGAATATCCAGCCGGTCACGCTGGCCACCATCACCACCACCATGGGCTTTCTCAGCCTGAATTACTGCTCGTCGCCGGGCATATACGGCTTCGGCAACGTGGTGGCGATCGGCGTGTGCTGGGCCTTCGTCGTGACGTTCACGCTGCTGCCCGCGATGATGCTGCTGGTACCGGTGAAGAAGGTGCCGCAGCCCCTCGGGGTGAGGCAGCTGATAGAGAACGTGACGGCGCTGGTGGAGCGGCACGGCCGCGCGCTGCTGGCCGGCGGCGCGGTGCTGATTATCGCCACCCTGGCCATGCTGCCGCTGAACAAGGTGGATTTCTCCCAGTTCAGTTTCGTCGACAAGGAGTCGGACTTCCACAAGGTGTTCACTGCCCTGTCCGAGAAGATCGGCAACGACCAGAGCCTGGTCTACAGCATCAACAGCGGCAAGTACTACGGCATCACCGAGACCGAGTTTGTCGATGCGGTGGACTCTTTCTCGCAGTGGCTCGAAGCGCAGCCGGAAGCGAGCCATGTCACCAGCTTCAACAAGTTCCTGAAGATCCGCAACATGGCGGAGCACGACAACGACGAGGCGTGGAAAATCCTGCCGAGGGACCAGCTGCAGATCATCGATTACCTCGTGAGCTACCAGCTGGTGCAGGAGATCGAGCCGGGTCTCGAGCCGATCTTCAACCCGGACTACTCGGCCATTCGCGTGATCGTCGGCACCTCGAACCTCACTAACCGGCAGCTTGTGGAGTTCAACGAGCGTATAGAGCGGTGGATCGATGACAACCTCGATCCGGCCTACCGCGTCATGCACGGCGACAACAGCATTCTCTACGCGCGCCTGGAGCACCTGATTTCGGTGCAGCTGCTGGAGGGCTTCATGGTGAGCTTCGTACTGATTACGCTGACCATGCTGGTGGGTTTGCGCAGCGTTCGCTACGGCCTGCTGAGCATCGCGCCCAACCTGTTTCCCGCCACGATCGTGTTCGGCTTCTGGGGGCTGTTCATCGGCGAACTCAGTCCCTACGTGCTGATGCTGTTCTCGATCAGTATCGGGCTGGTGGTCGATGACTCGGTGCACGTGCTGAGCAAGTACATCTACGCCCGGCGCGAGGGCTCCGCACCCGAGCAGGCCGTGCGCTATTCTCTGGACAGGGCCGGCTCGGCGATCACCATCACCACGCTGTCACTGGCCGTCGGTACGATGGTGCTGCTGTTTTCCAACACCTTTTACTACCAGAATGTCGCGCTGCTGCTGACGCCTATCATCGTGGTGGCGCTGTTGCTGGATACGCTGTTCCTGCCGCCTCTGCTGGTGCGCTTCGATCGCTGGCTCGAGGGCAGGGCGGGCCGCGGCGTCAGCACTGCGGCTTGAGTGGTCCCTGTTACGATGTGCCGGCGTGGCGTCCGCCGCGTCAGTCGTTGCCGAAGAAGTAGCCGAAGGTAGCGCCGAAGATCCGCGGCTCGAGCAGGAACTGGTTGGTGGCCAGCCCCACGTTCTGGTCGCCCAGGGATTGTCCCGTCACGAAATCGTCGTCCTTGATGTTGCGCACCCACAGCTCGGCGAACCAGTCGCGCTGGGCGCTGGTCAGCGTCACCGTGGCGTTCCACACGTCCCAGCTGTCGACCTGGTCGTTCACGGCGTTGAATACCCGCGTGTAGAACTCGTCCTGCCAGTAATAGGTGAGCGCTCCGGTGAGGCTCATGCCGTTATCCAGCTGCCAGGTGTAGGCGCCGACCAGGTTGACGGAAAACTCCGGTGCGTTGGGCAACTCGTTGCCGTCGAGTGATTTGGGCAGGCCGGGGCAGGTGGGTGGGCGGCTGCCGTCCGCGTTCAGCGGGCAGTCCGGCCCGATGTAGATGTTGTTGAACGGCGTGGAGGCGATATTCTCGGTGGTGCCCATCAGGTTGATATCCGCCGGGTCCACGCTCTCGCCGCCGTCCATCTCCGAATCCAGCCAGGCGAGGTTGGCGCTGAAGCGCCAGCTGTCGTCGGGTGCCCAGACGAATTCGCCCTCGAAGCCCTGGATGATGGCGTCGAAGTTCTCGTTGATGGAGGTCTGGTTCTCGATCTTCGAGACCTGCAGTCCCTCGTAGTCGTAGTAGAAGTAGGTCATGTTGGCCTGCAGCGTGTTGTCCAGCAGGCGGCTCTTCACGCCGAGCTCGACGGCGTTGATGTACTCGGGGTCGAAGTCCGCGAAGTCCGGGTTGCCGCCCTGTGACGGGTCGAGCAGCGGCGATTCGCTGGAGATGGGATTGAAGCCGCCGCTCTTGTAGCTGCGCGACAGCGCCAGGTAGGCCATGATGTCGTCGGTGGCGTCCCAGCTGATATTGAGCTTGCCCGTGGGTTCTTCCCAGTCGCCGCCGAAATCACTGAAGCCGCCGTCCGGCGCGGTACCGTCGTCGAGGAACGCCAGGTAGATGGTGCGCTGGCTGGATTTCTTCTCTTCCTCGGTATAGCGCAGGCCGAAGGTCACCATCACGTCGTCCCGGGCCTGCCAGTACAGCTCGCCGAAGGCCGCGTAGGTCTCCAGCTCGTACTTGCGGGTATTGTTGTCGAACAGGTGAAAGCGCGGATCGACGCCCAGGGTCTGCCCGGTGATCTCGATCGCGGAGGAGAAGATCTGGTAGCCCGTATCGCCCTCGTAGGTCAGGTAGAAGGCGCCCAGCAGGAAGTTCCAGTCGCCCTCGTAGTCCGATGTCAGGCGGAATTCCTGGCTCCACTGTTCCGGGCTGGTGTAGGCGCGGTCG
>JAWVYG010000219.1:0-5487 GCA_033722815.1 Halioglobus sp. | reverse complement strand
CTGCGCGTACCGCACTGGGAGCGCATTATTGCACTGGCGGCAATCTGCAACGAACTGACCGGCCTGGGGTATATAGGCGCTGACATCGTGCTCGACAAGAAGGCCGGCCCGATGCTTCTGGAATTGAATGCGCGTCCCGGCCTGGCCATACAGGTGGCCAACCAGGCCGGACTGCTGCACAGGATGCGAATCGCGCAGGATATCGTCGCCGGCACCAGCGATCCCGCGCTGCGGATTCAACGGGCTAAGGAAAATTTCGCCGCTTTTCCCGCAACGGATTAGCGCGCCGCGGGAATCCCGCGACATTCAACGCATAGACTCCTATAGAGACTTATTAAAAAATGCCAAGCACGGGGATACTTTTCCTGTAGCCCCGTGCCGTAAAATTATCGTGTCGCTTGCCATGGTGTCGTTGTGTGACATGACCTACCCACTGCGCCTTACGCTGCATGCCACTCTGGTACCGTCACCATCCTGGCGGCGCCGGGCTATGCGCACGACCTGCCTCACGATGCTGGCACTCACGGGCTTTCCCATTGCCTCGCCGGCCTCGGAACCCGCTGCCAACGCACCTACTGCCACTCGGGAGGCCAGGAGCGTCGACCTCGGTCAACCAGTGTCCGACGAGGAATTGCGCGAATCCGCGAACATCCCTGAGCTCGCGAACGAGCGTCCGCCCGCACCCGCTGACTCTGGCGCTTTCGCGCCCGATCAGCCACCGGGAAAGGCGACCTATACCGTGCCACCGCCTGAACTGGACGCTTCCAACGCGCTGATGCTGCTCGGCCGCAAGGTCCCGCCCGGTACCTCTACGCGCCTGGCCTGGTCGCCCCGTCAGTCGCTTGACGGTCTCTCCGTGCCCACACCCGTCCTGGTAGTCAACGGCGCCGGGAACGGACCCACCCTGTGCCTCACCGCGGCAGTTCATGGTGACGAACTGAACGGGATAGAGATCGTGCGTCGCGTGCTCTACAACCTGGATCCGGAGGAATTGTCGGGGGCCGTTATCGGGGTACCCATCGTCAATCTGCAGGGTTTCCGACGCACCTCGCGTTACCTGACCGATCGTCGTGACCTGAACCGCTTCTTCCCGGGCAATCCCACGGGCAGTTCGGCATCCCGCATTGCCCACTCCTTCTTCAACGAAGTAGTGAAACACTGTGACGCGCTGGTGGACCTGCACACGGGTTCGTTTCACCGGACCAACCTGCCGCAGTTGCGCGCCGACCTGGAGAACCCCGCGATCCTTGCTCTCTCGCAAGGGTTCGGCTCGACGGTCGTCCTGCAAAGCAAGGGCGCACCCGGCACGCTGCGCCGCGCCGCCGCAGAGCATGGCATTCCCGCAGTCACTTTGGAGGCGGGCGCACCGCAGAGACTTAACGAGGAGGACGTCAGCAGCGGCGTCGCCGGCGTAGAAACGCTGTTACGTCACATGAAGTTAAAGAAGGGGCCGCGATTCTGGGGCAATCCCGAGCCCGTCTATTACCAGTCCAGGTGGGTGCGAGCCGACCGGGGCGGCGTTCTGCTGAGCAGGGTCTCGCTAGGCGAGGAGGTCGACGAGGGCGACCTGCTGGGTACGGTCACAGACCCGATCACCAACATGCGCGCGGATATTCTCTCGCCCTTTCGGGGCCGGGTGCTCGGCATGGCGCTCAACCAGGTGGTACTTCCCGGTTTCGCCGCCTATCACATCGGCATCCAGGCCTCCGATACGAACGAGGGCGCAAGCGACGACGAGGAACAGTCGCCTGAGGACGATTTTTCCAGTGCTGAGGACGGTGTGTCCGGCAACGAATATCTGGCGGAATAACGTGGTAATCCCCGGGGCGTGATTCGCAGGGCCTGCGTGGGTATCCGGCTCAACCGTACAAAGCGCTCACGTCACCTCGCCGTATCCTTTGAGCCACTGCCTCCGCGGGCCCTCTGCACCTCTTGGGGAGTGACGATCAGTACCTCGTTGCCCCAGCTGTTGCTGATAAAGGCAATAATATCGGCGATCTCGCGGTTGGACAGGAAGCCCATTGCAGGCATCAGCCGCTGTGCCCCTTCCCCGTTATCTTCCATATGTCCCATACGACCGTCGAGTACAGTCGTTACCAGCAGATCCTTGTTCGCCAGCAATTGTGGATCGTGAAGTGACGGGTAAAGCGCCTCTTCGCCGTAGCCGTCCACCTGATGGCACTTCGAGCAGTTGTCGGCGAAGGCCAGCGCACCGAGGGCGACGCTGTTGCGAACATCGCGCTCGGAACCCAGGCCGGGCTGCGGAGCAAGCAGCACCACAGCCAGTAAAAAAACGGCGGAAACGGACGGCCTGCGGTTTTCCGTGTTGGGTCGCACTTGCGGACTCCAGCTTAGATCATGGCGCTCGTGATTATAGAACAGTTTTGTGAACGCGGTGACGGCCTGCCGGCAGGTGGAAAACCGGGACCGGCCGGACGCGGATATCGACATACGGGCCCGGGGACGCAGACCCGGCCCGCGTCATCCACAGCAAGCCGCTCGTCGACCCGGCATTCGCGATCTGCGCGCCCATGCTCTTTTCGACCGGCCCACGACCGCGCGGGCCCTGCATTGCCACCGCTTCCCTGTTACTGTATATTTATACAGTATATTGAGCTACTGCCCTCTTGGCGCCCATATAAAGCGCCCCACCCTGCCGTCGAACCCGACGTACAGCCGGAGGACGGCAGCGAACACGAGGGAGACCGACATGAATGACGTGCTGGAACAGATCATCAACCGCAACGACACCTGGCGCGGCCAGCGCAGCTGCCTTGCGGCTGGTATACGGCCGGCAAACGGCGACTACCGTACAGCCGGCGGCCTGCCCACCGGTTACAGTACGCTGGACGATGCGCTGCAGCAGGGCGGCTGGCCCCTGGACGGCACCGTCGAGCTGCTCAGCGACGGCTGCGGCCTGGGCGCCATGGGCCTGTTCCTGCCGGCCATGGAACAGTTGAGCGAGCAGCAGCGCTGGCAGGTATTTTTCGCACCGCCCTACATTCCCTACGCCCCTCTGCTTGAGGCCCGGGGCATCGATAGCGGCCAGGTCCTGCTGGTGCACCCGCAGAACAAGGAGGATTTGCTGTGGGCCACCGAGCAGGCGCTGCGCAGCACCACCTGCAGCGCGGTTTTCAGCTGGCTGGGGGCCCGGGACTACCGCTACGGCGAACTGCGCAAACTGCAGCTGGCGGCCGCCAGCGGCGACACCCTGGCGGTGCTGTTCCGCCCGGTGGAGGCCGGGCTCAACCACGCGCCCGCCGGCCTGCGCCTGCAGATGCGCAAGTACCGCCAGGTGCACATACTCAAGCAGCGCGGCGCCGGCCAGGGAATCGACGTGGACCTGCCACCGGCGGAAGATGTACCGCAACAACCACAGCTGTGGGAACTGCCGGTGTGGAACGACTCCGCGCAGCACAACGCCGCCGGCGCCCCCGTGGCCTGAGCCGCGAGCAGACAGCCGGCGCGCAGCGGCCCGCAAAGCTGGATATACTTGTCGCTGGCGGGCGCAGGGCGCCCGCGGGAGCTGCATGTACATCAACAACGACATGCAAAACACTACCCGCAACGATATGCGACAAAAGGAAAACACACCATGCAGGAATTCCCCCACCACTACCACGTCACGGCCGCCACCGATCCGGACGAGAACGTCATCATCCGCGCGCAGGACATGCCGGAAATCGTATCCGCACCGCCGGTGGAATTCGGCGGGCCGGGTAATCACTGGTCCCCCGAGCACCTGCTGACGGCCTCCGTGGCGGATTGTTTCGTGCTGACCTTCCGCGCCGTGGCGCAGGCTTCCAAGCTGGAGTGGACGGAGCTGGACGTATCCGCCGAGGGCACCCTGGATCGCGTGGACAGGCTGACAAAATTCACCGCCTTCACCGTGTCGGCGCGCCTGCGGGTACCCGAGGGCACCGATCCCGCCAAGGCGACCCGCGTGCTGGAAAAAGCCGAGGCCGCCTGCCTGATCACCAACTCCCTGTCCGCCGAGGCCCACCTGGAGACGGACGTGGTGGTCGGCTGACATGGAGATACCGGCAACAGGCAGTTGCCAGTGCGGCGCGGTCACCTACACGCTGGGCGCCGAGCCCTTCTTCACCTACGCCTGCCACTGCCACACCTGCCAGAAGCGCACGGGCAGCGCCTGCGCCGTGGCCCTGGTCGTCGCTGTCGATGCACTGGACATCGCGGGGGAGCTGGCCACCTGGAGCCGGGTCTCGGACAAGGGCGACACCAATACCCGCTACAGCTGCGCCAGCTGCGGCAACGTCATCCACGGTATCGGCGATAGCAGCCCCGAGCTGACCAAGCTGCAGTCCGGCACGCTGGACAATACCGACCGGGTGGCCCCCGAGGTCCACATGTGGACGCGCAGCGCGCAGCCATGGATCACGTTCGCGCCCGGCGTCCCGCGCTTCGACACGCAGCCTGATGATCCGCTGGAACTGCTGCAGGCGGCACTCGATTACCGCGCGGCACGGGCGGCAGGCGGCTAGGGCGCGGGAAATGGGCGGTGTGCAGCTCGAACAGGGCGACATCACCAGGGCCAGCGCGGACGCCATCGTCAACGCGGCCAACAGCGCCATGCTCGGCGGCGGCGGTGTCGACGGCGCCATCCACAGGGCCGCGGGGCCTGCCCTGCTCGAGGCCTGCCGCAGCGTGGAGGCGGTCGACGGTGTGCGCTGTCCCGTGGGCGAGGCGCGCATCACCATCGCCGGCAATCTCGACGCGAATCACGTCATTCACGCGGTGGGGCCGCGCTACGGCATCGACCCCGACCCGGCCGCCCTGCTGGCCAGCGCATACCGCAGCACCTACACGCTGGCGCAGCAGCACAACTGCAAATCCCTCGCGGTACCGGCGATCTCATGCGGCATCTACCGCTATCCCCTGGGCGAGGCAGCGGCAATAGCCATGGACAGCAGCTGTGCTGCCGCGCGCGACGGGCTGTCGATCACCTTCTACCTGTTCGGGCAGGAGATCTACGATATCTTCGGCAACGCCCTGCGGACGCGGCAGCCCTAGCGGAATCAGGCGAGCTGCACTAAACGTCCGTCTCCAGTCCCGCCTCCCAACGCTCGCGCGACAGCACATACAGGCAATGCTCGCGCAGCGGGCTGTCCTCGGCCAGGGCGGGGTGGAGAAAATTGCGCTGCGTGTTGCGCATACCCAGCCGCTCCATGACCGCGCGCGAGCGCAGGTTACCCAGTGCGGTAAAGGAGACGATTTCCTCAAGCCCCAGCTCGCCAAAGCCTACCGGCAGCACGGCCGCCGCCGCCTCGGTGGCGTAGCCCGACCCCCAGAACGGCCGCGCCAGGCGCCAACCGATTTCGGTGCAGGGCGAAAACGGCAGTTCGTAGTTGGGTACCTCCAGCCCGACGAAGCCCATGAAGGCACCGTCACCTCGCAACTCCAGCGCCCACAGGCCCCAGCCGCGCTCGGCGATCCTGGACTCGCAGTAGTCCGCCAGCGTGTCGCTGG
>JAWVYG010000218.1:0-5494 GCA_033722815.1 Halioglobus sp. | reverse complement strand
GGTGCCGTAGCAGGCGTCGCAGAGCTGGTCGGCGTGGGCGCCGGCGTCCGACAGGGTGATCACCGTGCGTTCGTCGGTGATCAGTTCCTCGATGCCCGCCTCGTTGTGGTTGAGGAAGCCGTAGCGCACGCGACTGTTCAGGCCGGTCTCGATGGCCATGTCCAGCGCCAGGTCGATGGGGTCGACGCCGCGCTGTGCGGCCACCGCCGCCAGCGAGCGGTTCTCCAGTGAGGGGTCCGGCTCGTAGCGCGAGATCTCCGCGCGCTGCGCCCAGCCCGCGTTGACGTTCCTCGCCTCCGGCGCCGATTCCGCGCGAAAGGCCTTGCGAAACTCCGCGTCCGCGTAGGCGGCGAGTTTGCCGGCGCGGTCGGCCTGCATGACGGCCTTGAAGGGCCCCAGCAATTCGAAGGGAAAGGGTTCGGCGAAGTTGAAGTCGAACATGATTGGCCGGCACGCTACCTGCGGCACGACGTTGAGTCCGCGGGCCTGCATGTCACCGGCGCTGTCCAGGTAGCGGCGGTGTGAGCCGGGCCCTACCATGTCCGCGAGCAGCGCGGTCCAGGTAACGGTGACGCCGTGCTTCTCGGCCAGCTGCGCAAACTGCGGGTCGGTCAGCCCGCGACCCATCGCCGCCTGGAACAAACCGGCCCCGCTGGCGCTCGCCGCGCCCACCAGTGCGTCGATTTCCTCGAAGTTGGCGAGCCGGCTGGGGACCGGTTTGCCGCCCGCGCCGTGGTGGGTGGCGGCGTAGGAGGTTGAGAAACCGATCGCGCCGGCCGCCACGGCCTCGCGTACCAGCGCGGCCATCTCTTCAACCTCGTCGGGCGTCGCCTCGCGCTCGGTGGCGTCACTGCCCAGCACCCACAGGCGCAGGGGGGTATGGCCGACCAGCGCGGCAACATTGATCGCGCTGCCGTTATTCTCGAGAAGGTCGAGGTATTCGGGGAACGTTATGAAGGGCCAGTCCTGTCCCAGGCCTGCGCTCAGGGCTTCGAAGGACATGCCCTCGACCTTCTCGAGGGTCCGCATCGCGATGTCGCGGTGTTCCGGACGCATCGGGGAGATGCCGAAGCCGCAGTTGCCCACGACGGCCGTGGTGACGCCGTGCCAGGGCGAGATCGTCAGGTTCTGGTCCCAGATGATCTGGGCGTCGTAGTGCGTGTGGATATCGACAAAACCCGGGCTGACGATACGGTCCGTGGCGTCGAGGGTCTGCCGCGCGTCTTCAGGTGCGTCACCGAGGGCGACGATGCGACCGGCCGTGATGCCGATATCGCCTGCGCGGCCGGGCGCGCCGGTACCGTCGACGATCGTGCCGCCGACGATCTTCAGGTCATAGGCCATCGCGTTTCTCTATGCGCTTGCCGCCAGGTCGGCAACCTGCTCCGGCGCGTCCAGGCGAAACAGCTCGACGCTGTTGTCGCGCAGGATCTTGCGCTGGGTGGCGGCGTCGAGGTGGGCGAAGTGCTCCGTCACCAGCTCCTGCGACAGGGGCCAGGTGGAGTCCGAGTGGGGGAAGTCGTTGGCCCACAGCAGGCGCTCCACGTTGAGCTGGTCAGTCATTTTCAGTGCGGTCCAGTCGTCCTGGAACGTCATGTAGATGTGCTCGAAGAAGTACTCCGAGGGCAGCTTCTGCAGCTCCGGCGCCTTGTTCCAGAAACGGTGACGCTTGTAGATGTGGTCCATGCGGTAGGCGTAGTGGGGCGCCCAGCCGGCATCGGCCTCCACGCAGACCACCTTCAGCTGCGGGAAACGGTCGAACACGCCGGAGTAGATCATCAGTCCCATGATGTCCTGGCAGGCGCGCACGATGTTCAGCAGCGCGTTGATCTTGGGGCCGCGGTGACCCGAGTAAGCCGGGTTGGTCAGCACGTGAAAACACAGCGGCAGGCCGTGCTCCACCGCCGCCGCCCACACGCGATCGTACTGCGGGTCGTCGTAATCGGCGTCGCCGGGCATCCCCGACATCATCACCGCCTTGAATCCCTGGCGCGCAATCGCCTCGATTTCCGCCGCGCCATCCGCGCCGTCCTTCATCGCCGCCTGGCCGGCGCCGAACAGCCTGTCGGGGGCGTGGCTGCAGTAGTCCGCGAGCCAGCGGTTGTACGCCACCATGCAGGCCTTGCGATAGTCCAGGTCCTGGTGCCCGCACAGCGGCATGCCGACGGTAGCGAACAGCAGTTCGGCGGCGATACCGTCGCGCACCTGGTCGGCGAGGCGGTGGGTAGGGTCCCAGCCGGAGCGGTGCCAGTCCTTGAAGTCGCGACCGGCGAAGGTCATCTGGTGCGACTCCTCGCCGGCGGCGGCCACGAGTCCCATCGGTACCGACATGTTGTCGAGTCCCGGGATGATATACAGGTCGCCGCGCTTGTCGTCGTGCTGGATGTGGGGCGCGCGATCACGGAACGCCGGGTCGATGTACTCGGCGTAACAGTCCGGCGGTTCGGTGACGTGTGAATCGGCGGATACGAAGCCGTAATCGAAGCCTGGTTTGGGTGCGGCGGTCATTGTATTGTCCTGTGATCGAGGTGGCGGCGGCGCGGGAAAAACCGTCTCTCAGCCACGCGTTGCGCTGCCCTGTAGGCAGTATAGTAGCAACTTTATTTGGCCGTGGCGGTCGTTACCGCGGCGGGCAACGTAACGATACTATACTGGGGAACGTGCGAGGTATGGCCGTTACGGCCAGCGCTCACTCATTCAGCTGGAAGGATTTGTCATGTCCAAGTTTCCCTTTCCCATGCCGCTGGGCTGGTTCGGCCTGTGTTTCAGCCACGAGCTGGCTGCGGGTGATTTGCGGAAAGCGCGCCTGGCGGGACGCGACCTGGTGGTGTTTCGCACCGAGTCCGGCACCGCCGCCGCGCTGGACAACTACTGCACGCACCTCGGCGCGGCGCTGCACCAGGGCGCGGTTGTCGGCGAGGCGGTGCGTTGCCCGTTCCACCACTGGCAGTGGAACGGCGCAGGGGAGTGCGTGGATATTCCCTATGCGAAGAAGATTCCGGCGAAGGCGAAGATGGGCAGTATCCCCGTGCGCGAGGTCAACGGCCTGGTACTGGGCTGGCACCACCCGCGCGGCGAGTCGCCCCACTTCGAACCGCAGGTGATCGATGCCCTGAACGGCGATCGCGCGGGCTGGGGCGAAGTACACCGGCTGGAGTTCACCCTGCCGACCTGCATCCAGGAGATCGCTGAAAACGATGTCGACCACGCGCATTTCCCCTATGTGCACGGTTCCCAGGCGTTCTTCGAGACCGAGTCGGAGTTCGACGGTCCCGTGAAAAAATCCGTCTCCCAGGCACTGCCCTCACTGGACCAGCTGCAGGGAGATGCCGACCCCAGCGCCGAGTACACCATGAGCCGCTACTCCCACGGTCCCGGCTGCGTCACCGTGCACTGCACCAACCTGCAGGGCGCCGGCGGTGTGCTGGGTGAGTTCAAGCTGTTTCACTGCGCCACGCCGGTGGAGGACGACCAGACCCTGGTGCGCTGGTCGATGGCGGTGAGCGAGAACATCGAGCAGGACGACATGGGCAAGACCATTCTCATGGCGATGCAGGAGGGTGTGAAGAAGGATATCCCCATCTGGCAGGAGAAGGTGTACCAGCCCAACCCGACACTGTGCGACGGCGACGGCCCCATTGCGCGCAACCGCAAGTGGTTCGAACAGTTTTACGTGGATTGAGGGGGGCTAACCGATGGATCACGCAGTCCACGCGCCGGAAGAGTTAGGCGTCGATCGCGAACGGCTCGAGAGCCTGCGCGGCCGTGTTCGCCACGCTGTCGACAAGGGGCCGCTGCCCTCGGTGCAGATGGCGCTGGCGCGTCGCGGCAAACTCGTGCTGTTCGAGACCTTCGGCGCTGCGGACAACGACACGCGCTATACCATTTACTCCTGCACCAAGCCGGTGGTCGCGTCGGCCCTGTGGAAGCTGATGGGGGAGGGCCGTATCGACATTACTCGCAGCGTCGCCGACTACCTGCCGCCGTTCGGGGAAAACGGCAAGGAGTCGGTGACGGTGGAGCAGGTGATGTGCCACACCAGCGGTTTTCCTGATGCGCCGATGGGCGATCCCGACTGGTGGGACTCACAATCCCGCCTGGCGAAGATGGCGACATGGCACCTGCAGTGGGAGCCCGGTACCCAGGTGGTATATCACCCGACGTCCGCGCACTGGGTGCTCGCGGAACTGGTCAGCGCCGTTGCCGGCGTGGATTACCGCGACTACGTCAACGGCGAGATCCTCGATCCGCTGGGCCTGGCTGCGCTGCGCGTCGGGGGTCAGGCGGCGACGCAGCACGACGTGGCGCACCTGTCCCACGTGGGCGAGCCACCGGGCGAGGAAGAGTTGCAGGCGCTGTTCGGTCAGTCCGTGAACTGGCCCGACACGCGGGACGATTCACTGCTGCGATTCAACGAACCAGAGGTGCGCGCGCTGGGCGTACCCGGCGGCGGCGCGGTCAGCAGCGCCGCGGATATGGCGCTGTTTTACCAGGCGCTGCTCGCCAATCCGGATGGTCTGTGGGACCAGGCCGTGCTGGACGACGCCATCGGCACCGTGCGCGTGGATTATCCCGACCCGATTCCCGGCGCGCCGGCGAACCGCGGTCTTGGCGTGGTGATCGCCGGCGACGACGCTTACCTGTCCTACCGCGGCATGGGTGACAAGGTGTCGCCGCGGGCAATCGGTCACCAGGGTGTGGGCGGGCAGGTCGGCTGGGGCGATCCCGTGACGGGCCTGTCGTTCGCACTGTTCACCAACGGCCTCGACGCCAACCCACTGCGCTCCGCGCGCCTGTGTGCGGCGGCCAGCAATCGCGCGGGTGCCTGCGTTGAGCGCAGTTGGTGATTGGGAGAGGGGGGAAATAGGGGACAGACCCCAATTAATTCCCCAAAAGCGACTTGTCGGGTCTCAACCTGCATTTCATGGGAATTAATTGGGGTCTGTCCCCTATTTCCCTGCAGCCGGTCTCCTGTGGGTAAGTAATTGGGGTCTGTCCCCTATTTCACTAGACTAGGCCTTTGACGACCAATCACCCATTGATGCCTGGTTTTCCCAAACATGTTTGAAACAACGTTACAGTCCACGCTTTCCGCCATCACCTTCCGCGGGCTGAAGGCGAATGCCGACTTCTACTCTCGCTTCTCCCTGCCGGTTATCAGCACTGGGCGATCGTTTGCCTACTATCGAAAAATCTTCTTTGACAATCGCCCGCGCAGGGAAGTCCTGGAAGGCCTTGCGGGGCAGCGCATTGTCGACGTGGGTTGTGGCCTCACCCCCTATGTTTCGGACTCCATGTTCCAGGTCTGCGTGAAGGAGGGTATCGATTTCTTCGGCGTTGACCCCAAGTTGTCGCAGGATTTTCGCCTCAGCCCGCTGGACGTGGCGAAGATACGCGCTGTCGGTGGGCGAGGCAGGATCCAACGGCGGCCACCCGGCCTCGAGAAGTGCTTTGCCGCCTCCGCGGACGAACTGCCCTTCGCTGACGGCAGCAT
>JAWVYG010000217.1:0-5505 GCA_033722815.1 Halioglobus sp. | reverse complement strand
GTGCCAATCTCGAGGACATCAAACGCTGTGTCGGCGACGACAACTGGGCCTGCTTCAGTTTCGTGGAGGGTGATATTTGCGACGCGCAGGTTTGCCGTGAGGTGACGGACGGCGTGGATTACGTGCTGCACCAGGCTGCGCTTGGCAGCGTGCCGCGCTCTATCGAGGACCCGGTCAATACAAACCGCGCCAATATCGACGGCTTTCTCAACATGCTCGTCGCCTCGCGCGATGCAGGTGTGAAGCGGTTCGTATACGCGGCATCCTCCTCGACCTATGGCGATCACCCCGGGCTGCCCAAGGTCGAAGAGCATATCGGCAAGCCGCTGTCGCCCTACGCCGTTACCAAGCTGGTGAACGAGATCTACGCGGACGTTTTTTTTCGCACCTACCAGCTGCAGTCCATCGGCCTGCGCTATTTCAATGTCTTCGGTCCCAGGCAGGACCCGAACGGTGCCTATGCCGCCGTGATACCGCGCTGGTTCGGCGCGCTCTGCCAGGGGGAGGCGCCGCAGATCAACGGCGATGGCGAAACCTCGCGTGACTTCTGCTATATCGACAACACGGTACAGGCGAACCTGCTGGCGGCGACAGTGGAGAACGAGGACGCGCTCAACCAGGTCTACAATGTCGCCGTCGGTGGTCGAACGACATTGAACGAGCTGTTCGCGTATATTCGGTCATTGCTTGCCCGACACCGCCCCGCGGTGGCTGATATCGAGCCAGTACGCGCAGATTTTCGCGCGGGCGACGTGCGCCATTCCCAGGCGGATATCAGCAAGGCTGCGCAGTTGCTGGGGTACGAGCCCGCCTTCGATGTGTATAGTGGGCTCGCGCGCACCAGTGACTGGTTTTTGCACGGGGAAGAAAAGGCTGACAGCGCATGAATGATTCCGACACCGTGGCGATCGTGGGCCTTGGCTACGTTGGCCTGCCGCTGGCAGTGGCTTTCGGCCGCCAGCGTCCCACCATCGGCCTGGACCTGAACGAGGAAAAACTCGCCCACTACCGCGCGGGACGTGATCCCTCCGGGGAAGTGGAGCCCGAACAGCTGGCGCAGGCCTCCTCGCTGGAGTTTACCAGCGATCCTGCCCGCCTCGCGGAAGCCGCGATTGTCGTGGTGGTGGTGCCCACGCCGATCGACTCGGCCCGGCGTCCCGATCTCAGCCCGCTCGAGCGCGCGAGTCGCACCGTGGGGGCACATATGCGGCCCGGCGCCATCGTCATTTTTGAGTCGACGGTCTATCCCGGTTGCACCGAGGAAGTGTGCGTGCCGCTGCTGGAGCAGGCATCCGGGCTCACCTGGTCAGGGCGCGGGGGTGTCGCCGAGGCCCAGGGCTTCCACGTGGGCTACTCCCCGGAACGCATCAACCCGGGTGACAAGGAGCATCGGCTAGAGACCATTACCAAGGTAGTGTCCGGCGACAGCCCGGAGACGCTGGAGAAGATTGCGCAGCTTTACGGCTCAGTGGTCCATGCCGGCGTGCACCGCGCGGCCAGCATCAAGGTCGCGGAGGCGGCGAAGGTGATCGAGAACACCCAGCGCGACCTCAACATCGCGCTGATGAACGAGTTGGCGCTGATCTTTGACCGGCTCGGTATCGATACGCTGGACGTGCTCGAGGCCGCCGGGACGAAGTGGAACTTCCTGCCGTTTCGGCCCGGTCTGGTGGGTGGACACTGTATCGGCGTCGATCCCTATTACCTTACCTACAAGGCCGAGGCCGTGGGGCATCACCCACAGGTTATCCTCGCCGGACGCAAGACGAACGACAATATGGGCAAGTTCGTGGCGGAGCAGACGGTCAAGCACCTCGTGCGCAGCGGGCACCGTGTCAGCGGCGCCAGGGTGGCCATCCTGGGCCTTACGTTCAAGGAGAATTGCCCGGACCTGCGCAACTCGCGTGTCGTCGACATCATCGATGAACTGCGGGAATACTGCTGCGACGTGCTGGTGCACGATCCGCTGGCGGACGGCGAAGAGGCGCGTACGGAGTACGGCATCGAGCTGTGCGACATGGCGCAGTTGCAGGATTGCCAGGCGGTGATCCTCGCCGTACCCCATGCCGAGTACCTCGCCCTTGGCGTCGCGGCCTTCGCGGCTATGATGGATGCGGGCGCCACGCTGGTCGACATCAAGTCTGTGCTCGATCGCGCGGAGCTGGAAAACGCCGGGCTGAACTACTGGCGCGTCTGAGCGGTCTGTGCCTGCCGGTCAGGCCTTGTCCAGCGATTCCTCCTTGCCGGCTGTACGACTCATCCAGGCCTTGCGCGCGAGGTGCGGCAGCAGCAGGTAGAGCGGCATACGCAGGTAGTGGGAGCGGATGTACAGCAGGTTGAGTGCCGCTCCGGTCATTGGCAGGGCGCAATCCGGGTGTGTCGGCCTGAATGCGCGCCTGAACAGGAAGTCCATGAGCGGCCGGCGTAGCCTTCTCCTGTACTTGTCGCCCTCGCCGCGCACCGCTGCCGGTATCGGGGTGCCGAACAACCGTTCACTGTAGTGCAGCGCATGGAACACTGACTCTTCCAGCTGCAACTCCCTGGCTCGGGGCACCAGGCCCTGCCAGAATTCGGAATCGCGCGTGGGAAACTCCCCGAGCATCTGGTGAATGTCCCACAGGTCGCGCAGCCCGTGGTGGAACTCGCCCTCGTGGAACAGGTGCGTCGCGCTGTGGATCAGCATGTCGCGGTCAGACAGCGCGTGAATGCCGTCGCCGATGTCCTGTAACTGTTCAAACAGCAGCGTCGCATCGATGTCCGGGCCCGCGGTGGGCGGGAGTATGTTGTGGTGCAGGTCAAGGGTGGTGCCGCGCCTGGGGTTCACCAGTGCGGGGGTCTCGTGACTCCACCTGCGGTAGTAACTCTCGTTGTAGGGATCGAGCTTGGCCTGTTCCCATCCCTGTGCTGCGAGCGCTTGTTCCGCCTGCGGTATCTTCTCGCGGGGCACGATGATGTCGATGTCGGTAATGAGCCTGCCGCGGCCGGGGCGCAGGTCGCCGCGGATATATGCGCCCCCCTTGAGCAGTACGAGTTTCTCGCCGATGGCATCCATGGCCGCGCGGATCGATTCGCAGTCATAGGCCAGGTCAGAGCGCTGCTTGGTATGTACCAGTTCAGCCGAATCGAAGTGCCGCCGCGCCGAGTGCGGCAGGCGCGACAGGGCGCCGCAGTCATCCATTTGGGCGCCGAGGCTTGCAAGCAGGCGGGTGATCCTGCCCTGTGACACCACCTGGCTCAGTGTCGCGAGGTCCATCCCGGGCGTCGCCGCCGGGTCCACCAGCGCCCGGCCCAGGGCGAATTCACTGGCCTGCGGGCTCATGCCAGCAGGGATTCCATGGCCTGCACCGCCCAGTCGAGGTCGCTGTAGACAAGGTCGTAGCACGCCACGTTCTCGATCAGGTGGCGCATGGCGTGGAACCCGTCCACACCCATCAGGCTGTAGTTGAAGGAGTGGTAGGCGGCCAGCACGAAGCTGGCGGTACGCGGGCGCTGTAACAGGCTCTGGGGCTCCTCGGTGCTGAACTGTGGAAACACCATCACCTTCGCGGGCACCGGTGCGTCGTCGTGGCTGTCCTGTGCCAGGTCGGCCTTCAGGTGGACGACGGTGCCCTTGTGCGTATTGCTGCTCTCGGGGCCGAACACAGCGTCCGGGCTGAACGCGCGGATGGCTTCGATGCTCTCGTTCTTCAGGCTCACGGGCCGGTACAGCGGCACGAGTTCCGTAGTCATCGGCGGTATTAGCGCGTGCTCGTCAGACAACACGCGCCAGCCCCGCAGGGACAGCGCCGCGCAGAGCGTACTCTTTCCGGCGCCGGGTACGCCCGGCATGATGACGCCCGCGCCGTTGCGGGCCACGACCGCGGCGTGGAGCTTCAGGTACTCGTTCATGTGGATGGACACGCACCAGTTCATACCCCACTCGAGGAATGCGTAGCACTGCTTCGCGTCCATCGCATCGAAGGGGCTCTGCTGGTCGAACAGGAACTCCGCACCACCAGTGAGGCGCTGGACCAGGCCACGCTGCAGCAGGGAGATCTCGAAGTCGATGAACTGATCGGCCTGTGCCAGCGGGAAGTCTGCATACAACGTGCGCAGGCCTTTGCTGACCACGGGAATGTTGCTGTGCAGCCGGTAGACATAGGGGCCTATCTGCAGCGGCAGCCCGTCACCGGACAGTGCTTTGCCCAGCACCGGGAAGGAAAGATCACGCAGCAGCGGCATCTAGTCGTCCGCATCCTCTGCGCGCTGCAGCACGTCCAGGTCGACGAGATCGCCCAGGACCGTGGAGATCGAGTCCACCAGCTCGCCGTCGTCTCCCGCCTCGACCAGCGGCGCCACGAGTTCCCGGATCTGCGCCAGCGTCATGTCGCGCTTGCCCAGCTGCTGCAGGATGAACGCGGCGAACTGGCCGATGAGGTGCGTGTCGCCCGAGCGCGGGTCGTAGTACACGACGACGCCCTCCCCGGCGTCGTAGAATTCTCCCTGCGCTGCAGCTCGCCAGGACATACGGTCCAGTCCGCGATTGAGTGTGCCGGTCATTATTTCAGAAGGGTAGGGACGTGACTAGCCGGGTGCGGTGCGGCCGCTGCGCGAAGTGGGCTGAGCAGGAACAGGCCGTGTGGCCGTCCGTGACTGCTACTGGCAGTCGCCCCTCACCAGGCAGACGTAATCCGACCCGTTTGGAGCCGGGCAGGTGCGCCACAGACCGTCCTGGCCAATATAGTCCGGGGCGCTGCCGATGCGGTGGATTTCCGCGGCGAGCTGGATATTGTGATCCGGCCTGCCAGCCGGCGAGGAGGTAAACATGCCGGTTTCGGGGTGGAACGAGTTGAGGGTCATGACGGACATGCAACCGGCGATCTCGCCGGTGGCACCCCAGGCTGAGCGATTGCCCAGCGACAGGAGTACGGCCCCGCCGGCAATTGCCGCGCGAGAGAACCGCCTGCGGTCCCGGTTTACTGCCGACTCAGCGCCACGCTCGGTTGAGTCTTGCGTGGTGCCGTCGCTGTGCTTATCTGCAAACTTGTCCAACTTCTACCTCACGACCCCTTGGGTACAGGTGCCTGTTACCGCTGTGCTTCCATTACGCCGTTGCAGGCGAATGCGGCCACCCCACGAAAAATAGTCGATGCCCCGCACTTTACCACTGCCTCGATACAGTCGTCATGCTCGTGAGTAGTGTCTGTGAAGCGATTCACAGTCTCCCCTGAGCTGAGTCCGAATAATGCTGCAAGTTTTATACCCAGAATACATAAAAGCCAATAAAAACAATGAGTTATAGAAGCGTTTTTGAGCGCTTTGCCGGAAATGCGGCCCTCCAGGCGATACTTTGTAAAGATTTCTGACGTCGGTTGCGCCGCTGGTGCGCACCCGGCAATCGGGCGCCCGGCCGGCCTGGCCTTACCGGCGGCTTCGGGCGGCGATTTCCTCCAGCCGGACGAGGCAGGCGAAGACCATCACTCCCACGCCGACATTGAACAGCGTGGTGGACTGGAAGCCGGCGAT
>JAWVYG010000216.1:0-5533 GCA_033722815.1 Halioglobus sp. | reverse complement strand
GTGCCACGACGGATTTCCGCCTGGTAGATACGCGCTCGGGCAGGGAGTTCATGAAATCCTATGCCAGCGTCAAGTCGTTCGAGGTCCCGGGCGCGGGTACCTACCAATTGATCGCGGACCCGCGCAACGATTCATTGTCGCAGTTCGAGTTCCGCGTTCTGCCCGCTGATCAGTGACCGCCGGTCGGCGCCGGCAGTTTCTGCGACGGTGCCGATCAGTGGGCTGTGGAATAGACTGGCGCACTGGCGCTGCAGTCTTGCGCCAACCCCGGACGCATACTGCGCCGCCGCAGGCGGCGCATTTTGTTGCAGGGCAATCTTCCGAGATCGGTGTCGAACCCCAGGGATTGAGGAAGGAGCCCAGCTCACCGCGAATCCATGCTTTTCGGCGCACGCAGGGATCGCCGGCGCCACTTACTTCGCCCAACGACTGTACAGGTGCCAATCGCCGTCCGGATGACGGCAGTAGTTGCCTGGCACCGACGCTCGCAGGCCGAGATCGACACCGGCTGCAAGATGACGACCATCAAACTGCACGCTGCCTTCATAGCACGGCAATTTCTCGTCGTAATCGGAAGTCTTCAATCCATAGTGCCGCCCCCGAGTATACGAGAACCTCACATCGACGAACTTACCCTGCCATGACGGCTCGGCCAATGGCTCCGCAGACTCGGCCGCACGATCCAGGGCCGCGAGATAGTTCGCTATCGACTCCAGTCCCGGTTCCCTGAGGAGCGCCTCCATCATCGGTCTGGGACCCGCTGTCACCTCCTTGAACCGGCGCACGGCGATCCTTTGCTCGCCGGTGAGGGAAAGCTGTTGCCGCGCATCAGCCAGGTACTGCGCAACCTTCGACTGCAAGTGCAGCGCCGTCTTGCGATCGCTGTCGCTCAGCTCGCCCTGCAGGCCAGCCAGCGCCGTCGCGTGGGCCAGCAAGCTCTCCAGTCGGGCCAGCGCGTCTTTCCGCGGCGCGACCCCGGCACGGTCAAGCGCCGGCAGGTAGTGTGAAGGGAATAGCCGCACATGCTCCACCATCCGCGCATAGGTTGGGCCCGCGCCCGTAATCGGCAGGCTCTGCGCGGCGCCCAGGATGTCGTCCCATGCCTTTGGTTCAAGTGCGGGCATGGGACCAAGACGCCCCTCGTTTCGGCTGCTCGCCATGAGAAAGTCCGGGTGATACGACCAGGCGCTGTAATGCAGCAGGTTGAGGCTGAACGGCGTATCGATGTGGTGGAACTTGTTTGCCGCGAGCACTTCCTGGAAACGCACCCGGGAGTATCCGTTGTGCAGGTCTGCATGGTGCGTACTGACACTGACAAGGAACAGCGGGTCCTCGTCACCGGGGAGGGTGACCATAACGCTCGTGTCCGCAGAAGCGAGCGGCGCCGCGAGAAGGAGTGAGATGCCCAGCAAGAGTGCGTACCACTGCATTCCCGGACGAACTGAATCTGACCGTATACTCACACCCCTGATCTTAACCGGGACACTGTCCAATGCCTACACGTTGGTGATGGCCCGGTAAGCGCCGGGAAACCGTTTGGCCGCCAGACCTGGCGCGGTTTTCCCGCCGATTCATGCAGCCCTGCCGCTCGCCACAGACGTAACTTTTACCGCAATAAGTGGAGGTAACTGCACCTCACAGTAATAGTATTATCCTGCAGAGAAGGAATCCTGGATGGAGCAGCGATGGTCAGTTATTGGCGAAATCTCACCTGCCGGGCGAGCTTGACCCTGTTCGCCGTTGGCCTGGTGGCCTGTGGCGGCGGAGGCGGTAGCAGCCGGGTAGAAGTCACTACCGGGCAGTTCAGTCTTGCTGTAACGGATGCGGCAGTGGACAGCGCCGAACGTGTACTGGTCCAGTTTCGCGGCGCTGCGGTCAAACCACAGGAAGGGCCGGCGATAAGTCTACCACTCGCAGGTGATAGCCAGAGCTGCGAGCAACTACTCAATGCCGTGGCCCCGGCTCCCGCAGCGGCAGGTGAGCCGGTTCTGCGCTGTATCGACCTGCTTAGTCTGCAGGGTACGGCGAGCACCGAATTGATCGACGGGGCATCACTGGAGCCCGGTCCGTACAACTGGATTCGCCTGGAAGTGGACGCCGATCGCGGCGTCATGGATTCGATCATCGTCACGGATGAAGGGGCCTGGGAATCGCTCTACATTCCCGGCGGTTCGCAATCGGGCCTGCAGCTTAACCGCGGCTTCACTATCCTCGCGGGGGGCATCCACGACTTTGTCGTAGATTTCGACCTGCGAAAATCGATCAACAACCCGCAGGGGTTTCCCGACTATCGGCTCAGGCCCTCCCTGCGCCTGATCGACCGGGCGCAGAGCGGCAACATTGTCGGGACGGTAGATCCCGATCTACTCAACGGCCCTGCCTGTACCCCGGGCGCCTATGCAGTCTACGTATTCGAGGGAACCGATGCGGGCCGGGTGGGCGAGGAAGGCTCCGCCAACGCACCCCTGACCAGCGCCGCGGTCACCCTGCAGGGCAACGAGTGGCGCTACACGGTGGGCTACCTGGCGCCGGGAAGCTATACCGTCGCCTTCACCTGCCAGGCGGGAGATGACACCTCCGCCAATAACGAGCAGATTGAGTTTGTGATTCCGCAGGACAGCACTGCCACCGTCCGTGCCGACCAGGACAGCGTCGTCAATTTCAACTGAGTCGTTGGAAGGGCCAAGGCAGGGGGTGCTCGATGCCCTCTCCGCGCTTCAGGGGGCGCCGCAACGATGGGGCCAGGCCGATTCCTACCTGCAACAAACGGCCAATCAGGGCGAGTTGCGCAGTTCCTCCATGCTCCAGAAGGCTCTCATGCTCGTGATGCGGCCCTGGTCATCAAAGCTGAACACGTCGGTGGCATCGAGGTAGCTCACGGTATCGTTCATGCTCAGCTTCGCCAACAGCGGGAAGGCGCACTGGTTGCCCGCCACGCAAATCGGGCCCTGCAGTTCGACTTGCAGCGCGGGTGCGGCAAAACTGTAGAACGCCCGCACCGCCTCCTTGCCCCGTTGCAACTGCCCGCCCACGGGGTCTTCAACCGTGGCGTCGTCCGCGAAGTGGGCCATGATGCCGTCGATATCGCCGGCGCACATCCTGTCGATATAGTCGTGCACGATTTCCCTGATTTCACTGGCTGTAGGCATCGGGTGTCTCCGCTGTTGCCGGCCGGGCGGGCCAATGATGCTAGCAGCTGCAGGGGCAAATAAAAACAGGTTTGACTGTTTTATTTGGAAAGGTCGTGGTAGTCTCACTCGTTCGCAGCTCCGGCAGCGCGTTGGCGCCAGCGGCACGCGGGTACCCCCTTTGCGCCAGCGCGGCGCTGTCCCTGGTCAACGCGAATAACACTGAATAAGACGAGAGGACTGACACGTGGCCCAGACCAGCGATCACGAAACCGTTTCCATCTACCGTTTCACCGACGACGAGGTGGAACTCCTGATGAACAATTCCAACGAGGCGGTCCTGATGTGGTCGACGAAGGACGGCTGGCCGGTGGGCGTCACCCACGCGTTTGTCTGGTCCGACGGCAAAATCTGGCTGACGTTCACCGCGCAGCGCCACCGCGCCGCCGCCATACGGCGCGACGACCGCGTTTCAGTCAATGTCAGCAGCGCAGGCTACCCGGCAACCAGCCCGGACGACCTGCCGCGGGGGGCCATCACCTTCAAGGGCCGCGGCGAGTTCTTCGACGACGACAAGACCAAACACTGGTTCTACACCGCCCTGTCAAAAAAGCTCAACCCCACCAACAAGGCGGGCGAAGAGGCCTTCTACAACCTGCTGGACTCCCCGCTGCGCACGGTGCTGGCGGTCACCCCCGAGAAGCTGATCATGTATAACGCCGGACTGGCGGAGCGGCACATCGCCGGCACTGCTGACGAGTCCGAACTGAGCGCGCCGCTGGAGAGCGACACCAGCAGGCTGGAGCGCGAGCGCAAGAAGCGCGGCATCGAGGACGCCTGAGCACTGCGAAAGGCCACCAGAGCCGGCACGCATATTGAGGAAGATCAGTGAAATAACTGGCAGTTCGTCCATGATGCTTACTCTTTCTGTCTCCAACGCCTGTGGAGATTGGCATGGCTCTTACACCGGACGAGAAAACTTCGCTCATGCAACGGGCCCGGGGCCTGCGCCGGGATATCGTCGAGATCACCGCGTGGTCCGGCGGCGCCCATATCGGCGGCAGCCTGAGCGTTATCGACATACTGACCTACCTGTACTTCCACGAGCTGGATATCCGCAGCGATGAGCCCGAATGGCCCGACCGGGACCGCCTGATCCTGAGCAAGGGCCACTCGGCGGTCGGCTACACCGCCGTGCTGGCGCGCCGCGGCTACTACGACTTCGACCTGCTGAAGAGCTTCAACAAGTTCGGCTCGCCATTCGGCATGCACCCGGACGGCAACAAGATCACCGGCTGCGACGCGTCCACCGGTTCACTGGGCCACGGCCTGCCGATCGCGGTGGGCCTGGCGCTGGGCGCGAAAATACAGGGGGCCGGGTGGCGCGTTTTCTGCATCGTCGGCGACGGTGAGCTGAACGAGGGCTCCAACTGGGAAGCGATGATGGCGGCTGCCCACCACAAACTCGACAACCTCACCCTCATCGTCGACCGCAACCGCATGATGATCGACGGCCCGACCGAGGAGGTCATGTCGCTGGAACCGCTGGCCGACAAGCTCACGGCCTTCGGCATGTCGGTGTGGGACATAGACGGCCACGATTTCGATGACCTGTGCGCCGCCGTGGACGGCGCGTCGGCCGGCAACGCTCCCGGCGCGATCATCGCCAACACGGTCAAGGGCAAGGGCGTCGACTTCATGGAGGACGAGGTACCGTGGCACTACGGCTCGGTTGACAGCGAGCTGCGCGATCGCGCTCTGGCCTCCATCGAGAGAATGTACGAGGGGGTGCCGCAATGACTGACAGCAGCAGCGGCACCAACTGGACCTGCTACGACGCGGCCACGATGAGCGCGCGGGAAATCTACGGCCGCGTACTGGCGCAGATGAGCGGCGACGACGAGCGTATCGTCGGCGTCACCGCGGACCTGGCGAAGTCGACGGCGATCGCGTTCTTCGAGCAGGCGCGGCCGGAGCGCTTCATCAACGTGGGCATCGCCGAACAGAACCTGATGGGCGTGGCCGCGGGCCTGGCCAAGTCCGGCCTGGTTCCCTTTGCCAGCACCTTCGCCACCTTCGCCAGCATGCGCGCGGCGGAACAGGTGCGCACCGACATCTGCTACCAGAACCTCCCGGTGAAGATTATCGCCACCCACGCGGGTGTCAGTTTCGGCGCGGCGGGCACCACCCACCACTGCACCGAAGACCTGGCGATCATGCGCAGCTTCGCCAACATGACGGTCATCGTACCCGCCGATGGTGTCGAGACGGCCAACGCGGTGCGCTCCTGCATGGGGATCGATGGCCCCGTCTACATCCGCATCGGCCGCGGCTTCGAGCCGCCCTTCCACGACAGCGAGGACTACGGCTTCGAAATCGGCCGGGCACGGACCGTACACGAGGGC
>JAWVYG010000215.1:0-5582 GCA_033722815.1 Halioglobus sp. | reverse complement strand
GCTGGGGCAACCTGATGGAGGCGCTGGCCGACAGCGACGAGCGGCGCGAGCTGCTGATCCGCACCGGCATGCTGGTGCGCAGCGAGAAGGGCAAGGTCTACGACCGCTTCCGCGAGCGCGTGATGTTCCCCATCCGCGACCGGCGCGGCCGCGTGATCGCCTTCGGCGGTCGCGTGCTAGGGGACGACAAGCCCAAATACCTCAACTCCCCGGAAACGGACATCTTCCACAAGGGCCGGGAACTATACGGCCTGTACGAGGCGCGCCAGAGCAACCGGCGCCTGGAGCGTATCCTGGTGGTCGAGGGCTACATGGACGTGATCGCACTGGCCCAGCACGGTATCACCTACGCGACCGCCACCCTCGGCACGGCCACCAGCCGGACTCACCTGGAACGCATCTACCGCCTGTGTCCGGAGGTCGTGTTCTGCTTCGACGGCGACGAGGCCGGTCGCAAGGCGGCGTTCCGTGCGCTTGAGGCCGCCCTGCCCTGCATGGAGGACGGCCGCCAGGCGCGCTTCTTGTTCCTGCCCGAGGGGCAGGACCCGGACGACGCGGTGCGTGCCGGGGGCCGCGAGCACTTCGAGGGCCTGATAGCCGACACGGCCATGCCGCTGGAGTCCTTCCTGTTCGAGGCGGTGGCCCAGGGGCTGGACCTGGATTCGCTGGACGGTCGCGCGCGCATGAGCAAACTCGCACTGCCGTATATCCGCATGCTGCCCGAGGGCGTATTCCGCCAGCTCATGTTCCAGGCGCTGGCCCAGCGCACCGGGCTGGAGCTGTCCAGCCTCATGGCACTGGAGGCACCACCCCCGCCCCCACCGGCGCAGCCGCCACCGGCACCGGATGACTACCCGGCCGAGGAGCCGCCGCCGCTGGAGGAGCAGGACTTCGCCGCACCGGGACCGGCGCCGGCGGAACCGACCCGGGCGCCCCCGCAGGGCTATTCCAACCTGTCGCAGGCGGCGCTGGCCCTGCTGCTGCACCGCCCCGACATCGCGCACCTGGTTGCGCCGGGCAGCCTGCGCGAAATCGAGGGCGAAGACGGTGAACTGCTGCGCGATATGCTCGAGCTGCTGCACCGGCGCCCGGAATCCAGCACGGCAATGCTGCTCGGGCACTGGTACGGCACACCCCAGGGCCATCTGCTCAACCGGCTGGCCGGGCAGGAACGCCTGATTCCCACCGAGGGCATTGAAAAAGAGTTTCGCGACACCATCAATACACTGGTCGAGGAGCTCCCGCATCGATCTAAATTGGCGGCGCAGGTCGACAAACTCCGCAGCACCAACTACGCTGAAGTGAGCGATCTGGAGAAGCAACGACTGAGGGAACTGCTGCAGGAAAAAGCGCAGCGGGACGCCCAGCGCAACAAGCCCGGGCAATAACCGGCGGCCTTCGGGGGAACGGCCGCGATAAACGGAAACCGCCCTTTGCAATCGCCCGAGCCAGCACCGCGATCCCAAGCGGCGCAATCTCTGAGAAGAGAGTCGGGAAAAGAGCGAATTTTCGGGCTGAAAGTGGGTCTAACAGTACAATTTTTCGAGAAATTTCAAGGATTTCTTGTGGGTTGGTCGTGCTTTTCCGGGTATAATCGCCGGCTGATTTTTTTTCGCAGTTTTCTTATTTCAGAGGTGTCTCTTTGATGACCGACGTTGCCCAGCAACAATCACGCCTCAAGGACCTGATCGCCCGCGGTAAGGAGCAGGGCTACCTGACCTACGCCGAGGTCAACGACCACCTGCCCCAGGATATTTCCGACCCGGACCAGGTCGAGGACATCATCCAGATGATCAATGACCTGGGCATCCAGGTCTTCGAGGCCGCCCCCGACGCGGACGAACTGCTGATGGCCGAGGGCGATTCCTCCGCCGACGACATCGCCGCCGCCGAGGCCGCCGCCGCGCTCGCCGCGGTGGAGACGGAGGCCGGCCGCACTACCGACCCGGTGCGCATGTACATGCGCGAGATGGGCACGGTGGAACTGCTCACCCGGGAAGGTGAAATCGTTATCGCCAAGCGCATCGAGGAGGGTATCCGCGAGATGCTCGCCGCACTGGCCATGTACCCCGGCTCGGTGAAGCAGGTACTGGACGAGTACGACCTCGTGGCCAAGGAAGAGCGCCGCCTGGCCGACATCATGGTCGGCTACCTGGACCCGGCTGACGACGTGCCCTCCGCGGCCGAGGTCGCCGAGGCGCAGGCAGCGGGCCCCTCCGACGACGACGAGGACGCCGACACCGGCCCCGATCCGGTCGAGGCGAAGAAGCGCTTCACCGCCCTGAAGCGCCAGTACAACAAGACCGAGAAGGCGATTGCCGCCAAGGGCCGCCAGGACAAGACCACGATCAAGGAAATGGAGAAGCTGGGCGAACTGTTCAAGTTCTTCAAGCTCACCCCGCGCGTCTCCGACCCCCTGACCGACACGCCGCGCAACATCCTGCTGGCCGTCCGCGACCAGGAGCGCGAGATCATGCGCATCGCGGTGAAAGGCTGCGGCATGCCGCGCAAGGATTTCATCACGTCCTACCAGGGCTCCGAGTCGGACCTGCGCTGGGTCAGCCGCCATGCGCGCAAGAAGGACTACGGTCCCAAGCTCAGCGCACAGAAGGACAGCATCCAGCGCCTGCAGCGCCGCATCCAGCAGGTAGAGGAGAAGACCGGCCTGAGCGTCACCGAGATCAAGGAAATCAACCGCCGCATGTCCATGGGCGAGGCCCGGGCGCGCCGCGCGAAGAAGGAAATGGTCGAGGCCAACCTGCGCCTGGTGATCTCCATCGCGAAGAAGTACACCAACCGCGGCCTGCAGTTCCTGGATCTCATCCAGGAGGGCAACATCGGCCTGATGAAGGCGGTGGACAAGTTCGAGTACCGCCGCGGCTACAAGTTCTCCACTTACGCCACCTGGTGGATTCGCCAGGCCATCACGCGCTCCATCGCGGACCAGGCGCGCACCATCCGTATCCCGGTGCACATGATCGAGACGATCAACAAGCTCAACCGCATCTCGCGCCAGATGCTGCAGGAGATGGGCCGCGAGCCGACGCCGGAAGAACTCGGCGAACGCATGGACATGCCCGAGGACAAGGTGCGCAAGGTGTTGAAGATCGCCAAGGAACCGATCTCCATGGAGACGCCCATCGGCGACGACGAGGATTCCCACCTCGGGGATTTCATCGAGGACAACACCATCCACTCCCCCGTGGACGCCGCCACCGGCCAGGGCCTGCAGGAAGCCACCAAGGAAGTGCTTGCCGGCCTCACCGCACGGGAAGCGAAGGTGCTGCGCATGCGCTTCGGCATCGACATGAACACGGACCACACCCTCGAGGAAGTGGGCAAGCAGTTCGACGTGACCCGCGAGCGCATCCGCCAGATCGAGGCCAAAGCCCTGCGCCAGCTGCGCCACCCGACCCGCTCGGACTACCTGCGCAGTTTCCTGGACGAGTAAATCCTGCCTTGTCGCCCCTGTTCGAAAGGGGTCGGAGCGTTCTCGCTCCGACCCCTTTTTTATTGCTGCTTGCGGTAGTAATGGGGCTGCTGCCCTGCCGTGCTGCGGCAGACTGGAACCTGCAGGACACCGTGGCGCAGTTCCTGCGCGACAACGCCGCCGCACCGGCGGCGGCCGTGGTGGTGGTACGCGACGGCCGCGTTGTCGACAGTGCGGCAGCGGGTTTCGCCGACCCGAAGGCCGGACGGCCGATGACGCCCGACACGCCGCTGCGCATCGCCAGCGTCACCAAGACCTACGTCGCCGCAACGTTACTCGCGGTCAGCGCCCGGCGCGACATCAGCCTGGACACGTCCATCGAGCAGTTCCTCCCGCAGCCGTACCTCGCGCCGCTGCGCGAGGCGGGCTACGACACCGCCGCCATCACGCTGGCCCACCTCCTTACCCACCGCGCGGGCCTGCGCCAGCA
Organism: Halioglobus sp.; assembly: GCA_033722815.1. Lineage (GTDB taxonomy): Bacteria > Pseudomonadota > Gammaproteobacteria > Pseudomonadales > Halieaceae > Marimicrobium. The sequence goes on along the minus strand of JAWVYG010000215.1, from coordinate 1,662 downwards.
CACCCACAGCCTGTGGTACCGCTTGCGCAGCTTCGCGCTGCGCTGGCTGCAGTGGCGGCCGCTCGATACGGTGCAGGTCATGGCAGGGCTGGGGCCGCCACTCGCCGCGCCCGGCGCGCTGTACCGCTATTCGGATACCGGCTACGTGCTGCTGGGGCAGGTGCTGGAGCATATTACCGGCAAGCCACTGCACCTGGCGGTGCGCGAGACGCTGGGCCTGGACGCGCTGGCGCTGGACACCACCTGGTGGGAACGCTTCGAGGCGCCGCCGGCGGGTACGCCGGCGCGTGCGCAGCAGTACTTTCACGGCTGGCCAGCCAACGGTTTCGACGCCAGCGTGGACCTGTACGGCGGCGGTGGCCTGATAGCCAGCGCTAAGGACATGGCGCTGTTCTACGACGCCCTGTTCGGCGGCCGGGTATTCGCGGACACGGCACTGCTGCGGCGCATGAAGAGCGCCGACAACCTGCCCGACCCGGCCGGTTATCGCTACGGTGTGCTGGAAACGGAAAGCCCGCTGGGCAATTACTACAGTCACTCAGGCTCCTGTGGCACGGAGGCGATGTACTTCCCGCAGACCCGGACCGCCATCGCCGGCGTGGTCACGCTGAATACCGCCAGGGGTGGGCTGACCCGGCTGCTACTGCAGAGCGCGCAGCACTACCGGTGAGAGAACGCCGCGGGCGCTGGCCCGGCGTGTCGCGTTACCGCGGGCCCGTACAGGCCCTGCTACAGCCAGGATGCCAGCAGGCGCCGCGCGGCGTCCTTGGCGTGCCGCGCCGCCGCGCGGTCACCGCCGGTATGGGCGCCGGCGATGGCGCCGTCCGCGAGCAGCGCGAGCTGGCGCGCCAGCGGCGCCGGGTCGGGCAGCTCCAGCCCGGCGAGCAGGCCCTCGATCGTCGCCAGCACCTGTAACTTGTGCGCCTCGCAGGCGCGGTGGATCGGGCAGTCCGCGCGCGGGTACTCCGCAGACGCGTTGATAAAGATGCAGCCGCTGAAGCTGTCGGACCGGAACCACTCATCGAGGCCGTCGAAGAAAGCGAGCACGGGCGCCATGCGCGGGTCCCCGGTCTGCTGCGGCGTCAGGCGCGCTATCGCGGTGCGCATCTTGGCCGCGAAATCGTGGTCGCGCTTTGCCAGCGCCGCGACGATGAGGTCGTCCTTGGAGCTGAAATGGTTGTAGAGGGTCTTCTTCGCGACGCCGGATTCCTTCAGCACCCGGTCGATGCCGGTGGCGTGAAAGCCGTCCCGCATGAACAGGTGCAGGGCGGTCTCTACCAGGTGGTCGCGGCGGCTGGTACTCATAGGATCCCCTTTTCCATGGCAGCAGTATACAGGTCGGTCTCCAGCGTGGCCAGCAGGCAACGGTTGACATGTCAACACAGGGTGGTCTATTATCTGAGGTTGAAGTAGACAGATTTGTCTACCCGGAAACAAGGAGGGAGCACTGCGGCATGTTGAACATGGATTTCACACAGCGCGTGGTCATCGACACCGGCGCACAGGACTGGGTCGCCAGCCCCATGGCCGGCGTCTGGCGTAAGCCCCTGGCGCGCGAGGACGCGGAGCGCGGCCACGCCACCAGCATCGTGCGCTACGAGGCCGGCGCGCGTTTTCGCGCCCACAATCACCCCGGCGGCGAGGAAATTCTCGTGCTGGAAG
>JAWVYG010000214.1:0-5603 GCA_033722815.1 Halioglobus sp. | reverse complement strand
TGAACACGAACTTCAGTCCGTTCCACTCGAGGCTGTAGCTCACCGAGCCGTCGATCGCGTGGATGGCCGGGAAGGTGCGAATGGTGACGCCGTTCTCCTCATAGATGGGCTCATTCACGAGCTTGTAATCGAATTCGTTGACCTCCATACGGTAGCCGCGGAAGTCGACATTGCCGGCGCGACCGGCCATATCCCAGGTCAGCATCTTTTGCATATGATCCAGCGCATAGGCTGTGCCAAGCTCCGGTGTCTCACCGCTGGGACCCCAGACCCGCAGCGGGACATTGCGGCCCTTCAGCGCGCCGCCGATAAAAATATCGTGCAATGATCCGAAGTGATCGGTGTGCAGGTGGCCGATAAAGATCTTGTCCAGGTAGTTGTAGGGAATCTGCAGCGAGGAGATGCGCTCGGCCGAGCCGCTACCGATGTCGAACAGAAACTTGTCGCCATTGCCCAGCTCGACCAGGAAGCAGGCGGCAGCCTGAGCCGCACGCGTTGTCGGCATACCGGTGCCGCAGGCGATCACCCGCATCTCGTCGGGCGCCAGATCCTCGGAATTCGGGTAATAGGTATCCCGCTCCCTGGCCTTGACAGGCGATACCTGAGGTGTGTCTTTGGCATAGGCAGTTGAAACCGGCATCACAACTGCTGTGGCGAGATACAGGCCGATGACGGCGCCGACAGCCAAACCGCCGATGATGCTGATGCCCTTCTTGTTCCGGATTGTAGTGTTCATGGTCTCCTCCCTCTCTAAAGCAACATTAGTTAGTCTTTCTCAGTCGCTGCCGTCAGAAATCGATGGCGTTCCACAAGCAGCTGTTCGTCCTGTTCAGGCGATGGCCCTGCAAACATCGCGGGCGCCGCCATCTCGTAGTACAGAAACAGGCGTGCACGGTTTTCTGCATCCAGGCCACTGAAACCCAGCGCCTTGAACTGTGCAGTAATGAATTCCAGACGCGCCCCATCGACTTCGCTGACCACCTCTCGTGCCAACGGATCGTGCAGCGCCCAGGCACGAATCGGCGCGTCATAGTCAGCTGCCCGGTTCTTGCGAATCATGTTCATCAGAGCCAACAGGGTGTTACCCGGATCAATCCCAAGCGACTGCACCTGCTCGCGGACCGTGTATGTCCACTGCTGTGCCCAGTGATCCAGCAGAGCCCTCAGCAAGTCCTCGCGATCTGAAAAATGGTGGTAGAAACTGCCGCGTGTGATATCGAGATTCGAGGCCAGCCGATCAACCGTTACCGCACCGATACCGGCCAGTGAAAGCAATTCCATGGCGGCATCAATCCAGTCCTGACGTGTGAGGCGCGGTTTTGCTTGTCCATTGTGAGTCATGCGTGTAACATACATGATTGTATTTTCAATGTACATATGTGTATGTTGTAAATACAACTATGTATATTCTATCCAAGCGGTATAGCCAGTAAAAAATGACTCACACCCACTCCCGGTATGGACCCTTCCAACAGACGATCCCTCGACAGACAGGGATCATGCTGAGAACCGGTCATTTATCCCCCCTCAGACGATTCCCGCTTGAAAATGTGATCATCCCTGATCATGCGCCACTGGACTCGTTGATAACGACGGGGAAACACCAGTCAGATTCCACAGGCCATAAACAGCGCTAGCAACTTGTTCGAACGTTTCGAAGCGCCAAAGTACTGACAGGTTATGTGCCCACCCGCACCTGGTTTGCTGGTCGGTGTTTATAGCCGATTGATATCCAGGCGGGCAGGTGGCAAGGGGTGACAAAGCGTGACAGTGAAAAAATGTAACGTTACATTTCGAAGAGAAATATAACGGCATCCAAACAGTTACCGGATATCCACCATTGGAGAATCATAAAGCACAGATCGGAACGGTTCGGGACGCCCCATCGGAATCCGAAGTACAGGCCGCTCTCGCAAAGCTTCTCGGCTCGGCAGAATTCAGGCGCTCAAGGCGGATTAGTACCTTTTTACGCTTCATCGTCGAGGAGGAACTTGCCGGCAGGGGCAACCGGCTGAAGGCGTTTACGATCGCTCGCGAGGTCTATGGGCGAGACGAAAACTTCGACCCCCGCACCGACACCGTTGTCCGGGTGGATGCCGGGCGCCTACGCAGCCGACTGGCATCCTATTATGGATCTGCCGGTAGCGATGATCCGGTCCGCATCGATATACCGAAAGGCGGCTACACACCTGTATTCAGCTGGAAGTCGGGCGAAACATCTAACGTCGAGTCCCAGGCGGCCACTGCGCCTGTCACGGCCAGACCAGACCGGAATTGGCCTATTGGTTTTGGTGCCCTGCTCGTTATCCTGTTTACAGTGTTTTTCGGGTGGCTGTTTCTTGAGAGCAACAGGCAGGCTGATCAGGTAGCACCTGATGTAATCAGCGGCGCCGTCGAAAAGTCGTCCAGAGCTTTTCTGGTCATGCTGCCATTGGTGACGCTGTCCAATGACGAGTTGGAAAACCGTCTCGCCGCAGGGTTTCAGGAAGCGATTATCACTGACATGGCGAAGCTGTCAGGCATATCGGTTATGGCGCACGCTTCCCTTATGAATCTGGATACCCGTTCAGCAGACCTGAGCAGACTGAAACGGGAATTTGGCGCAACCCATGCATTGAGGGGAAGCCTTGAGCATGAACATGACCAGATTCGCGTGAATGTTCAGCTTATCGATATCGACAAAGGCACCACGATCTGGGCAGAGCGCCTGGACAGTGAAGTGAAGAACCTGCTGGATCTACAGGACGTGCTTTCGGAACGCATCATCAAGCATTTGACAATTCACACCTCCCCGACGGAGCGCGCGCGGCTGGAACGGCATCATTCCAGCAACCCCGAGGCCCTCGCGCTGTACCGCCAGGCACTGGTGCTATTGATGCCCCCCAATGACACGGAGCGGATTATCACCGCCAGGCACATGTTTCAGCGTGTTATCGAGCTCGATCCGGAGTTTGCCGGAGGCTATGCCGGCCTGGGATTCACCCATACAGTCACTGTACTGTTTTTGAAGACCGGGGAACCCGGAGTCGAGCTCGACAAAGGCATTGGCCTGGCCCTCAAGGCCATCGAGACAGATCCTGACTTCGGCATGGGCTATGCCACGCTGGCGTTTGCCTATGTCATGTCAGGCAGGCAGGATGAAGCACTGTCCAGCGCCAGGCGAGCCATTGATGTTCAACCAGGCGATGCCTTCACACAGTTCGTGTTTGGATTGAGCCTGGGACATTCGGGTTTCTCCTCTGAAGCAATACCCCCCCTGTCCGAGGCATTACGGCTGGATCCTGCCGAGCCAAGAACCCCGTATCGCAACGTACTTGGCATCGCTTATTACGCGACCGGAGAATATGCACGCGCTATCGAACTGTTTAATGAAAACCTCCAGATGGGAGGGCCCACTGGTCCACACATGGATATGTTTCGTGCGTCCGCTTATGCGGAACTGGGGCAGGAGGCGATGGCGAAGTCTGTCATCAGCGGGCTGGTCGAGTCACACCCGGACTTTCCTTTTGCGAAATGGCTTGCCAGGTGGATTAAAAACCGTAATGAGCGGGAAAGACTGATGGAAAACCTGCACCGCCAGGGTCTGCCTCGGGCATAGTAGCGAAACGAGTTGCGCCCGCCAGTCAACAGCCCAGCAGTCCTGAAAACAGGAGTAATTAACGGCTGATGTTATTTTTTTCGCCATCAGCGCAACACACAGTTCTTTATACTCAGTGCGATCATGTATGCTTCCGGTCCAGTCAGAGGCTGGATCTAATCCGTTCTGTCAGCCTGTGGTAACGTGACGCCCTGCAAGACACTTATATAAAAACTGAAAGCCCGGTTATGCGATTTACTACCCTGATCAGGATCTGCCTCGTGCTGGGCGCTCTGTTGACTGTCACACCTACAGGGGCAGACTGGATCAATCTCACCGGCGCCGAAACCGCCCCCAATATCGCCGAGATCACCGTCTTCGATGACCGCGTCGAGGTGGCGCTGGAGGTCTATGTCGGCGACCTGAAGCGCTTCGAGGCGCTTATTCCCGATGACTGGCTGAAGGACCTGCCGGTCGAGCGCCCGCCACTCGCGGACCGCCTGGCACAGTTTTCCGAACGGGGCCTCCGATTCGTCACCGACACAGGAGAGGTGCTGCAGGCTGAACTGAGGCTCGCCGAACCCCGCCTGCGCAAGGATCGCGTCTCACCCTTCGCCGGGATGGTCAACCCTTTCACCCGTCAACAGGTCCCGGATGCCCCGGCCGACAAGCGGGTGCTGTATGCCGAACTGGTCTATTCCTTTGGCGAGACACCGCCGAAGACCCTGACGATTACGCCGCCGCTGGACGAGCAGGGGCTGGCCCCGATCAGCATCGGCTTTATCCTCTATCACAAGTCGGTACCGGTAATCGACTTCCGCTACCTCAGCGGCCCAAGCACCCTGACACTTGATCCGGACCCCTGGTACTCCCGGTTCGACAACCCGAACCTCAAGCGCCATCACAAGTCGGCGTTGATGTCGTTCCTGTACGTGGAGCCCTACGAGGTCCGCCACGAGATCCTGACGCGGGTCAGGGACCTCGAGGCCTGGATGGACCTGGGGCTGCGCGGGGATCAGTACATCGAGGTCGACGAACTGGAACCGCTCAAACAGCGCATCGGCGCATTCCTGCTGCAGAAAAACCCGGTGCAGGTGGACGGCGAGGCGCTGAAGCCCATTCTCGACCGGGCCAACTATGTCAGGGTGGCGCTGACCGGCATCAAGCTGCTGGAGAAACCCGAGCGACTGGAGATCGACACGGCGATCGTCGGCATCATCCTTACCTACTTCACCGAGGGTATACCGCAGGAAGTCACAGTGGACTGGGAACTGTTCACCGACCAGATCGACCAGGTGCCGGCGACAGCCACGGACCCGGCAGGCCCGCTGCCGACCTTCCTGACCCCGGAGGATAATGTCCACACCTGGACGAACTATCTGAAGAACTATCAGCTGCCGACGGTGCAGACGGTGGCCGTAGCGGGCTCGCTCGGTGAACTCAGGATTCCCTGGGTGTCCATAGTCTGCGCTGTACTGTCGCTACCCCTGATCCTGTGGATGGTGTATCGAATCCGCCAGCAGCGGCCTGCCCTTCTCCCGATGACGGGGGTGTTGGTACTGCTCATTGCCGGCGTGCTGGCCTACCCCGTCGCTCAGGTTGGCCTCGCACGGCCGACGGCTCTGGCCGGTGAGCTCACGCCGGATCAGGCCCGGGAGCTGCTCCAGGTGCTGCTGAAGAACGTTTACCGGGCATTCGATTTCCGTGAGGAAGAGGATGTCTACGACAAGCTCGCCGTCAGTGTGAGTGGCGATCTGCTGGCCGATATCTACCTGCAGAACCGCCGTTCCTTTGCCATCCAGCAGGCCGGGGGTGCCCAGGCCAAGATCCAATCGGTCGAGATCCGGGATGCCGTTGCCGAACGCCTGGACGACCGGCCGCTGGCCTATGCCATCCGGGGGAACTGGACGGCTGAGGGCACGGTCGGCCACTGGGGCCATGTGCACACCCGGCGCAACCGTTACGACGCCATCGTCACGGTGGAGGCGATCGACGACGCCTGGAAGATCACGGGCCTCGAACTGCT
>JAWVYG010000213.1:0-5607 GCA_033722815.1 Halioglobus sp. | reverse complement strand
GCCGACCAGCTGGAGATCGAGCTGACGGAAAACTGCCTGCTGGACAGGGTCGACCTCGCGTTCGATATCCTCGGCAAGCTGCAGTACAACGGCATCAGCGTCTCGATCGACGACTTCGGCACGGGCTACTCCGGCCTGAGCTACCTGCGGACACTGCCGATCAACGTGTTGAAGGTGGACCGCTGTTTCGTGGCGGATATCGACGCCGACGGCCACGATACCGCCATCGTCGCGGCGATCATCAGCATGGCGAAGGCGCTGGAGCTGAAGGTTGTCGCCGAGGGTGTGGAGACGGCCGGCCAGCTGCAGACGCTCAGGCGACTGGGTTGTGAAGAGGCCCAGGGCTACCTGTTCAGCCGGCCGATACCCGCCGAGGAAGCTCTGAAGCTGCTCACCGGCGAGACCGTGCTGGAAAATATCGCCTGAACGGCAGGCGCGGCCCTCAGGACACCTTGAGGTAGCCGCGTTCCTCCAGCTCCAGCATGAGCAGCTGCTGGATCAGGAACTCCTTGCTGCTGTGGGGGTGATCCAGCCCCATGCGCTCCAGGAACGGCTGCGCCTTGTGCTCGTCGACCTTGTGCACCAGCGCGCGCAGCATGGTGTAGACGAATTCCGGCGGCTCTTCCGACAATGCCTTGACCTGCTTCAGGCTGTCCGCCAGGGCCACTTCCTCGTCGGTCAGGTCGGTGCCGAAGGGGAAGGCCGGCAGCAGCGGGCCGCCCAGCGCCGCGCCGAGGGCGCGCTGCAGGCGCTGCGGCGTGTTGTCCCGGGCGCCCGCGGGCAGCTCCCAGTCCTTCTCGAGTTTACCGGCCTTCACGGCCTGGTCGATCAGTTCGCCCTGGAAGCGCGAATCGGCGATGGCGACGAGGCGCTTGATGATCTCGCTGTCGCTCTGGCCGCGCAGGTCGGCGATGCCGTACTCGGTCACGATGACGTCGCGCAGGTGCTTGGGGATCGTGATGTGCCCGTAGTGCGGCACGATGTTCGATTTCAGGGCCTTGCCGTGGCCGCGTGTGGCGCGGATGCACAGGATCGAGCGCGCGCCGGGCAGGTCGTGGGCCATGGCCACGAAGTTGTACTGGCCGCCGACGCCGGAGATCACCGTGCCGTCCTCCAGTGCGTCAGACGCGACCGCCCCGGTCAGCGTGACGATCATGCCGGTGTTGATAAAGCGGGCCTTCTGTCGCTGGGCGGCGTACAGGGGCGGGTCCAGCAATAGCTGGTTGGTGCGCCGTACGCCGGTCATGCAGATGGCCGCCTGGCCCTCGTCGTCGAGATTGGACAGCTTCTCGTAGAAATCCCGCGGGCCCAGGAAGAAACCGCCGTGCAGGATCCTGCCGCCCCTGAGCGTTTTGCCGGCAGTGGACCTGAGGATCAGCTTGCGCGTCTCCGGGTCTGCCGTGCGGGTGCTGCAGGTCGCATCGCCGATGACCAGCGTCCCGTCGCTTACCCTACAGTCGTTCGGCAGGATACCCAGTGCCTGCAGTTGCGGCAGGTCGTCCGCGCCGATCTCGGCCGGCAACACGCCGGACTCCGCGGCGTATTCGTACAGCTTGCCATCGATCGTCTCATCGATACGCCCGCTGTTTAGTCCCTGCTGGATGGCGAGGTTGTCGTAGACGCGGCGCTTCACCACGCCCTGCTCGATCAGGTGCATCATGCCGTTGACGAACATCTCGGTGGAGACGTACAGGCCCTGGTCGAAGGGTTTGCCGTCCTCCACCAGCCCGTCGTTCGCGGGGCTGACACGGGTGATGCTGTCCAGCAGGTTGCGGTACTCCACGTTCTGCTGGTGGCGCAGGATGAGGGCGTGGGCCACCGCGTCGCCGAGGGAGCCGATGCCGATCTGCAGGGTGCCGCCGTCCGGCACCATGGAGCTGGCGTGCAGCGCGGTCGCGTAGTCCTGCATGGGCACGCTGGCATTGGGCACCGCGAACAGCCGCGTATCGATCGCCGGGTCGCGCACGATACCGTCGTAGGCGGATTCGTCCACCAGCGCGTCGCCCTCCATGAACGGCAGTTCGCTGTTGACCTGGCCCAGGATCACGTAGGGACGAGGCTGCTCCTCGGCCAGACGCTCGGCGACCTCCGGCAACACATCCGGGTTGCAGGACAGGCTGATTTCCGTGCCGTTGTCACCGTCGCGCGCCGCTACCAGCTGCACCAGGACATTCACGCCCGCGGCCATGATATCGCGGGCGATATGGGTGTAGTTGCTGGAGATGTAGTTGCGCTGGGCCATGTGGTCGGACTTCATCGAGCCCGCCTTGAAGTAGAATTCGCTGACGCTGATATTGGGCGGCAGCGCGTGCTTGCGCAGGGCCACCATGTAGTCCAGTTCCGCCACGCCGCCGAACAGGCGCTCCAGGATCGGTTCCGCCAGCCGCGCCTGCAGGTCTTCACCCGCTGCCGGCAATTCCAGCGACAGGGCGGTATATATGTGCAGTTCGATCTCCGGGTCGGCCACCGCGCGCTGGAAGAAGGCGTTCATGAGCTGGGTCGGCTTGCCCAGCCCCAGCGGCGCGCCGAGGACGATGCGTTTACCAACGCGTTCGATGGCAAAGTCGACGCAGGCGTCGACGTTGTCAAAGTTCATGGTCATGGCGGGTTTACCTCTGTGAATCAGTACCGCAAGGCGGGGCGGATGATCAGGGCGCCGCGAGCGCCCCTGCGGGATCATCCTGGCCTTCACCTTCCGGCCGTTGGGTATCGCGCGGTTTCACGCGCAACAACCAGGCGACTGCCGGGAGCAGCAGCAGGGCGCCTATCATGTTCCAGAAGAACATGAAGGTCAGCATCAGGCCCATGTCGGCCTGGAACTTGATCGGCGAGAAAATCCACGTGCCCACCCCGATGGCCAGCGTGATGCCGGTAAACGCCACCGCGGTGCCCGTCGAGCGCAGGGCGCGGAAATAGGACTCGGTGAGGTCCGCGCCACTATCGAGGTTATTCTGCAACGAGCTGTAGATGTAGATGCCGTAGTCCACGCCGATGCCGACACCGAGGGCGATCACCGGCAGGGTCGCCACCTTGACGCCGATGCCCAGGAAGGTCATGAGCGCCTGGCCCAGCACCGAGGTCAGCATCAGCGGGATGATGATGCAGGCGGTCACGCGCAGGGAACGGAAGTTGATCAGGCACAGCAGGATGACCACGGAGTACACCCAGATCAGCATGCGCGTCTGCGACTCCTCGATCACGATATTGGTCGCCGCCTCGACCCCGGCGTTGCCGGCGGCCATTTCGAAGCGCACGGTTTCCGAGTTGTGCTCCTGGGCAAAGGCTTCTACGGCCTCGACCACGGCGGTCAGCGTCTCCGCCTTGTGGTCGTCCAGGAACAGGATGATGGGCACCATGGAGCAGTCGGTGTTGCGCATCTCGCTGGGCGCGCGGCTCAGCGAGTTGTTCAGGATCAGCTGGTTGCGACTGGTGTCATGCCACTTGGGGCTGCCCTCGTTCATACCCATGATCACCAGCTTGGACACGTCCACCAGCGACATCACGGACTGCACGCCGGGCACGTTCTCCATCACGCCCTGGAAGTAGTTTACCGCCGCGATGAACGGGTAACTGCCGCACTGCTGTACGCCGGTCTGCGCCATGACCACGAAGACGTCGGTGGAGGTCGAGTAGTTGGCGCTGAGGAAGGCGGTGTCCAGGTTGTAGCGCGAGTCCGGGCGCAGCTCGGGCGCGCCGGGATCGAGGTCGCCGATCTTCTGGTCCTTGCCGTACCAGGCGCCGCCGGCGAACAGGGCGACGGCGATGAGGACGATAACGCTGGCTACCTGGGGCGTGGTGGTGCGCGACAGCAGGCGCCACTGGGTGAAGCGGCTGTGTTCCTTCAGGTCGCGGTACTTGCGGCCCGACTCGCTCATGCCGATGACGGACAGCACCAGGGGCAGGAGCACCAGGTTGGTCAGGATCAGCACGGCGATACCGGTGCTGGCCACCAGCGCCAGCTCCTGGATGATGGGGATGTCGATCACCCGCAGGGTCAAAAAGCCCACGCCGTCACTGATCAGCGCAATGATGCCCGGCTTCGACAGCCGCACGAAGGCCAGTTCGGCGGACTGGCGGGCCGCGATGCCGTGGTACTGGTGGTAGGCGAAGCGGTTGACGATCTGCACCGAGTGGCTGATACCGACGGCAAACACCAGGAACGGCACCAGCATGGAGTAGGGGTCCAGGCCCAGCCCCATCAGTTTCAGGATGCCGAGCTGCCAGACCACCGCGATGGTGGAACACAAAAGGGCGGAAAAGGTCAGCTTCAGGCAGCGGCAGTAGGCGTACAGCAGCATGCCGGTAATCACCAGGGCGACGCCGAAGAACGCGCCCACCAGTACCGCGCCGTCGATCAGGTCGCCCACCAGCTTGGCGAAGCCGGTGATGTGTACCTTGATGCGCGCGGACTCGTACTTGTCGCGCACCAGGGACTCGAGGTCCTTGGAGAACTGGTTGTAGTCCAGCCGTTTGCCCGTCTCCGGGTCGGTTTCCGTCAGCGGTGCGTTGATGGTGGCGGACTTGAAGTTGTTCGCCACGAGGCGGCCGATCTGGCCCGATTTCAATGTGTTTTCGCGCAGCAGCAGCAGGCTCTCGGGCGAACCGTCGTAGGTGTCGGGGATGACTGCGCCGCCGACGAAGCCCTCCTCGGTGACCTCCTGCCAGCGCACGTTCGGCGTCCACAGCGACTGCAGGCCGGCCCTGTCGACGCCGCGGATGTAGAACACGTCGTCCGTCGCCTGCTTCAGCAGCTCCTGGAACTCGGCCGTGAAGATATCCCCCTCCAGCGTCTCCAGCGTGATGCGCACGGAGTTGCCGAGGCCCTTGAGGTCGTCGCGGTTGGCGAGGAAGTTGACGATGTACGGGTGCGATACCGGGATCATCTTTTCGAAGCTGGCATCCGGGCGCAGCTGTGACATCTGCCAGCCGAGGAACAGCGTCATCACGCCGAATATAATCAGCAGCGGGCGGCTCATGTCCATGAGCTGGGAGCCCAGCCACGGGCGTATGCCGGTATCTTCCGCGGTCAGGTGGACGCTGTCGGTCTGCTTACTCACTGTCGCTCTCCTCAAACTCGAGGCCGTCCATACCGACCAGTACTGTGCGTCCGTTGCGGTCCTCGGTAAGGCCGGACAGGGTGGCGCGGCTGCTCTGGATCGAGGTGCTCAGTTCGTCGGCCTCCCCGAGCTCGAGCACGCCGCCACCGGCGCCGACCAGCAGGATGCGGCCGTCTTTCAGGGTGTTGCCACCGTAGAGGCTGAACTGGGTGGGATTGGTGATCGCACTCCAGCTGACCCCCGCGTCGTCGCTGCGGAATATATTGCCGCGCAGCCCGAAGGTGTAGACAGAGCCGTCGCGTACGGTGAGCCCGAACAGGCTGCCGATATAAACGTCGGCATTGCGCACCCAGGTAGCGCCGCCGTCGTGGGAGTGGTACAGCAGCCCCGCCTCGCCGCTCAGGAAGAGGTTGCCCGCCCCATCCTGCGCCAGGCCATACAGGTGGTAGCGATCGGGATTGTCGAGGCGATCGGCGGCGAGTTGCCAGTCCGTACCGGCGTTGGTGGTGTGGTAGATCATGCCGTAGGCGCCCACGGCCCAGCCTTCGGC
>JAWVYG010000212.1:0-5623 GCA_033722815.1 Halioglobus sp. | reverse complement strand
GCAATTGTGAACCTGACGGATCTCTTTGCGACGCTCGTGGATCTTGTGGGGAACGGGGCTGGCTTGCCCGATGGTGCTGGTCCAGACAGTATCAGCTTTCTTCCCGCAATGCTGAATGATAGCGCTGCGGATCTTCGACCAAGCACCATCACCGCGAATCACCAGGGTATACTGGCCATAAGGAGCGGTGACTGGAAATGGATTGAGGGCACCCTTCCTCCGGGATTCGAAGATTACAGGGGCATCCCCGATCCCCGTCCCGATGAAGCTCTACCGCAACTGTATAATCTTCTTGATGACCCCGAAGAAACCAGAGATCTCAGTGATCGTCATCCCGACGTCGTGGAAAGACTGCAACGGGAGTTAAGCACTATCAGGGGCTCTGACTAGTTACACTATTCGGCACCGATAACAGCCGGCTCAATTTCGCCACTGTCAACTGGGTTAGTAAGCATTCCCGAGCTAGAGTCTCTTGGAAATCCTGATCGCAATTTTTCCTTTTGCCCTTCCACTCATACTTCGCTGATACGCCTCGTCGATATCTTCAAAAGCGACCTCGCTGTCAAGCACGGTTCTCAGCGTTCCGTTTTCGAACATCTCCGTCAGCTCATCCAGGTCATCTGTATAGCTCTCTACCGCCACCGACCGGGTTTTATGCTTCACGGGAAGAAACCTGGAAATCATTGCGGAAGACAGTCCTTTGGACTGACCGAAAGTGGTAACAAACACGCCGTCGGCTTTCATCAACGACGCGCAGGTACTGGCAGATTCATAGGACGTCGCATCAAAGATCACATCAAAGCTATCTTCATTCTTTGTAAAATCTTCCCTGGTATAGTCGATTACATGATCAGCACCCAATGACTTCACCAGATCAATATTGCGATAACTGCATACCGCCGTCACTTCTGCGCCCCAGGCTTTTGCGATCTGTACCGCATAGGTACCAACCCCCCCGGAAGCTCCGATAATCAGTATTCTCTGCCCTTCTACCAGGTTCGCAACCCTGAATGCTTGCAGGGCAGTAAGCGCGGCCAAAGGGGCCACCCCGGCTTCAACATGTGAGATGTTACCCGGCTTCCGGGCAATCCGTTTGGTCGCAATCCTTGCGTATTCGGCACATGCGTTGGTGCGCAGGCGCATATCCATGCCATAGACCTCATCGCCGACTTCAAACTCTGTTACCTCACTTCCGGTTTCGACAACGATGCCCGACAGGTCGTCTCCGATAATGAACGGGCGAAACCCTATATCAGGTATAAGTGAGGTCATCGCTTTGTTGAGCTTCCAATCCTTGGGATTCACTGAGGAGCAATACACCTCCACCAGCACATCGTGCTTACCGGGCTTTGGCTTTTTCTTCTCAGCCACCACTACCCTGGCAGTGGAGCCGAAACCTTTGACGGTTGCCGCTTTCATGGATTGCTTCACCATTTCTGTCGCGATGGACTCTGTTTTTTCGGGGTTCATGAGACAAAGCAGCATGGTACTGACAAGACAGATCGTTGACTACCAGGATACTCGGGCCATGAATCCCAGTGCAGCACCAGGGAGCGTTTAACCTTCCTCGTAGATGCCGACCCATGGGCTCGATATTGTGTGAACCAGTGAACGCGCTCGTCCCCAGGTTACAGGCAGGTCATCGCTTTTGTGTGACAAGCTATTTGCTGACACTGCGAACCAGGGTGTTATTGGCGCGGCCTTGTTCGGTGGTGCGGCACTCGGAGGGCCTCTCTATTCAGGTAACTGGTCATGCGCTCGGTTTGCCGCATCACCCAGCTCCCAACCATCTCATTGATATTTATGGTTTTTCCATCGAAGAGAACGCCCGACTCTTACAGCGCGACGGGTCGAATCCGCATTCCGGGCGTCGGACGCTGTACGCGGCGGTGCGGCAGTGCCTATCGACCTTTCTCCTGCGTCTCGGTCGCACCCTTGGTGAACATTCTCCGATCACGACCTTCTGTATCGTTGCTACCTATACGGTGTCGATTAGTCAGGCTATCGCGCTGCCCAATCCGTCAATGCACTTGGGCTCAGATCCCGATATTGATGTGCTCTAGCCAGGTGCCCACCATTGTTCGCATTGGCAGCACAAAACCAGCCTGACATACGCACCACTAGAGTTCGCCGTTGAGATTCCAGTCGTAATCCAGGTACTTCACCGAGAATGCACCCTCTCGTAACAGTGCCGCCGACTCGCCGTCGACATAACGTGCAACGTAGGCCTGCAGGGAACCCGCCGCGTCGATAAAATCCTCTTCGAACCACTTGAATATGCTGCTCAGGTCCGCGCGGCGCGCTTCGACGTCGAAACGGTTGCGCCGCTCATCGTTGATGAACTGCCTGGCTGCTGCATCCAGCTGTTGCTCAAGACGCTCCAGCGTGTACGCGTGGGACTGCAGTATCGGGCAGGATTGGCTGGCACACACGATCGCAAAATGAATGCGGGGCTCACCGAGCGGGCGAATCCGCTCATGCTCCAGCGCATGCAGGCTGATACGATCACCGGCTACGGAGTACTTGTCGCGCTTGAAGTAAAAGTGGCGGCCCAGCAGGCTGTCGGGGGAACTGCCGTCCAGGATTCCGCGGGCGGCAAGAATATTGTAGGCGTTGATATAGAAGACCAGCTTCTCGCCCCGGGTCATGCCGCTGACATCCGTGATCTCGATCTGCTGCACAAGTGCGTCAAAGCGCGGGCTGTCCGCCCATTGCCTGTAGTCGACATGGCCGTTGTCGACGGCTTCCTTCAGCAGTGTATCCCAGCTATCCAGATCCAGCTGCGCAAGGGCGGAGGCCGGCATGCACAGGATGAGCAGCAGCAGGCGGGTCGCTGTGATTTGCAGGCACGTTCTAAGCATATTCTGTCCCGGATACACCTTTTCCAGTGAAAGCGGTAGAGTACCACCATGGCTAACGATAACCTTACCTTGCTTCTGACTGCAGTGCTCCTGACAGGCTGCACCGGCTCACCCGAAAAACCGCCGGCGGGCGCCGCTTTGCCCCCCTGCGGGCCCCTGCCCAACTGCGTCAACAGCGAGAGTGGCAGTGGCGGCAAGGCAATCGATGCCATACAGGCGTCGCCGCGGCAATGGCAAGCCCTGAAATCGTGGATAGCCGGTCGGGACAACTGGAGCATCACGGTCGACGACGGCGATTTTGTCCAGGCTGTGACCACCACTCCCCTGATGCGCTACCGCGACGACGTGATGCTCCGGTTCGATAGCGAAGACGGTGTCATTCAGGTGCGCTCATCGTCACGCCTTGGTATTAGCGACATGGGCGCCAATCGGGAGCGCGTTGAACGCCTCCGCGAATTGGTCAACCTGGAACAGGCCAAGCCCTGAGCCGGCCAGGCCAACCAACCGCTCTGGAACCTGGCTGGAAAAAGTATTCTTACTGAAGTATTGAGCGAGTACGCTAAAGGGGAACCATGCGCACATTTATCAGGATAGTCCTGTTGCTGGTGGTACTACTGGTGTTCGCGGCCGCCTATATCTACCAAACGTATATAAAGGTTGGCGATTACAGCCATAGCGGGGCAAAGGCCAACCCGCCCTCGGAATCGCTGGCGCAGGACGCACAGTGGCTGTCACTCTTTGACGGTGAATCCCTGGAAGGCTGGACACCCAAGCTCGTCGGTCATCCGGTTGGCGACAACTACCTCGACACCTTCCGCGTGGAAGATGGTGCAATTACCGTCTCCTACGACAACTACTCCACATGGAACGGCGAGTTCGGCCACCTGTTTTATCAGACGCCCTTCGACCGTTACATATTGCAGCTGGAGTATCGCTTCCTCGGGGAACAAATCGCTGAAGGGGTCGCCATGGCGTGGGCGTGGCGCAACAGCGGCGTGATGCTGCATAGCCAATCGCCTTCCTCAATGACGCTGGATCAGGATTTCCCGGTATCCCTCGAAGCGCAGTTGTTGGGCGCCCCGGAAGATGCGCGCAGGACCACGGGCAACCTGTGCACGCCGGGGACGCATGTCGAGCTACAGGGCGATCTGCATACCATGCATTGCATCAACTCGCTGGTGGCGGGCACCATCGGCGACGACTGGGTGCAGCTCGAACTGGAGGTAAACGGCGACGACGTCATTCGCCATTTCATCAACGGCGAGTTGGCCATCGAGTATCGCCGTCCGCGACTGGACACCGGTGACGCCGATGGTGGCCGGTTACACCAGGCCGGCGCCGACATCGGGCTTGGCTCAGGCTATATCGCGCTGCAGTCGGAAAGCCACCCGGTGCAGTTCCGCAATATCCGGTTACATCCGCTTGACTGAAGGGGTGGATCAGTCGGGTTCAGATCCCGCATGGTGGTCGGCCGCCGCTTGACTAAAGCTCCCGCACCCAGATGTTGCGATAGCTCACCAGACTGTTGTGATCCTGCAACCTGATGGGTCCTTTGCCATGGTTCCTGTATTCGGGCTTGCCAATGAATTTCGTCGGCCCGATCAACTCGAAGTGGTTTTGCACGAGCACGCCGTTGTGAAAGACGGTCACCGAGGCGGGCTTGATAACCCGGTCACTGTCGCCCGCAAACTCTGGCGCGTTGAACACGATGTCATAGGTCTGCCACTCCATCGGGGCGCGGCTCGCATTCACCAGCGGGATCGATTGCTTGTACACGCTGGCCGCCTGGCCATTGGCGTACGTCTTGCTCTCGAAAGAATCGAGCACCTGTACCTCGTAGCGGTCCTGGAAGAAAATGCCGCTATTGCCGCGATCCTGCCCGTCGTGGCCCACCAACTCCGGCGAGCGCCACTCTATGTGCAGCTGCACGCTGCCAAAGTGCTGCCTGGTGAGGATGCTTCCCGTGCCGGGCTTGACCGTCATCACGCCATTCTCAACCGTCCACTCCTGCTTGTCCCAGGCGGACATGTCGGTACCGTCAAAGAGCACGATGGCATCGGAGGGAGGCGCACCATTCATTCCCGGCGTGACCACCACGGGAACAGGTTCCCACACTTCGGTGGCCGCCGGATCAAGCTTTTCCCTGGCGATGGCGAGGACGCCGACCAGCAGACCTATACCGCCAATTACGATGATTCTCTTCATAGCGTTCCAGACACCTCGGGACGCCGCCAACGATGGGGGCATCTATCTGATCACAAGTATAGACCGATAGTATCAGCTACCCGGCTACCGCCACACGCTTTACGCCCGCGACATCCTGCTGCTGCCAGGTGCTCGGTATTCGCAGCGCAAACGCCTGCCAATACGCTGTAAGCCGGTTTACCGCGCGCAACGCGCTCCGAGGTTGTTGCCATGACGATCCTGGTGGCAGAAGTCGCAGCGCGCCGAGTTGCGCAGGCCAAACGCATCGTGGTCAAAGGAGCCGCCGCGTGAAACACGGCGCACGCCGTTTGAGGGTCCCCGCGGATTATCGGATGAGGCGTGAACGCTGGAATAGTAGCTGTCGTCATACCAGTCCGCCACCCACTCCCATACGTTACCGGCCATGTCGTACAAGCCATATCCGGTTGCAGGATAGGATCCCACCTCGGTTGTATCCCTGTCCGCCGTGTTGAAATTGTAATTGGCATCTGCGTCGGAGATGGTATCTCCCCAGGGATAGCGCTGCCCTTCAGGCTGCCCGTCGCCGGTGCCACGGG
>JAWVYG010000211.1:0-5629 GCA_033722815.1 Halioglobus sp. | reverse complement strand
GGCCCGGGGCGATCCAGCCGAGCAGGACGGTAAGGCCCGCCACCGTGGCGAAGATGGCCGCGGGGATGCGCCCGTTCATCATGTTGCGCGCCACCCGCCACGCGCCGCCGAGCAGGACCAGCAGTGCGCCGGTCTCACCGGTGGAGCCGGCGGTCATACCCAGCAGCAGGTCGCCGGCGGGCGTTGCCGCCTGTTCGAATTTCATCTGCGCCAGCGGCGTGGCGGCGCTGACGCCGTCGTACTCGGGCCGCGCGAAGGGGAATGTGAGGGTAGAGGCGGGCAGTTCCGTGAAGCGCTGTGCCAGCATAGGTGGCTGCCACGACGTCATCGCCGCTGGAAACGCGGCCTGCAGGAAGGCGCGGCCGACCAGCGCGGGGTTGAAGGCGTTGTAGCCCAGGCCGCCGAACATGAACTTGCCCAGGGCCACGCCGATGACGCCGCCGATGGCAACCATCCACAGCGGCAGGCCGGGCGGCAGGGTCAGGCCGTACAGCAGGCCGGTGATCACCACCGACCAGTCGCCGACGGTCGTGGGCCTGCCGCCGGCGCGACACAGCAGGTGTTCGGTGGCGACGCAGCTGCCCGTGGCCGTGAGCAGTACGAGCAACGCGGGCAGGCCAAACAGGTAGATCGAGAACAGCGTGATGGGCAACAGGGCATAGACCACGTTGCGCATGATGACGTCGACGCTGGCGCCGCTGGCCAGGTGCGGCGACGTCTCGATCGCCAGGGTGCGATGCAGTCCGCTCATGGCTTGTCCTGGTCCTGCTGCGCCTGTTTGCGCAGGAACGACTTGGCGCCGCGAAAGCGCTGCACCAGCGGGATGTGCGCCGGGCAGACGTAGGCACAGGAGCCGCATTCGAAGCAGTCCATCAGGTGGTGCTGCTCGGCCATTTCGTCAAAGCGCTGGTTCAGGGACAGGAGCCCCAGGCGCGCGGGATTCAGGAACAGCGGGCAGGCGTCCACGCAGTAGCCGCAGTTGATGCAGGGGTACTCGGCCCGGGTGCGCAGTGACTGGTCGCGGCGGAAGGCGACGAAGCCCGAGGTGCCCTTGGTGATCGGGATGTCCAGGCTGGGCAGTGACTGGCCCATCATCGGCCCGCCCAGAAAAACCTGCCCGATATCGTCCTCCACACCGACGTACTCGAGGGCGAAGCGCAGCGGTGTGCCGATGGGAATGCGGTAGTTGCCGCGCTTGTGCACCGCCGGCCCGGTGATGGTGATCACCCGTTCCTGTATGCCCTGCCCGTGTGGCAGCAGGCGGCCGATCTCGGCGGTGGTGGCGACGTTGACGACCACCGCGCCAACCGCCAGCGGCAGCGCGCCGCTGGGCACCTCGCGCCCGAGCAGGGCGCTGATCAGCATCTTCTCCGCGCCCTGGGGGTACTTCACCGGCATCACGCTCACCTCGACAGGCATGTCCTGCGGCATGCGTTCGAGCAGCGCATCGGCGACCTCGATCTTGTTCGCCTCCAGGCCGATGATGGCCCGCGTGGCGCCCGTGGCCTTGAGCAGGTAGCGGATGTCGGTGAAGACGTCGTCGCGCTGTTCCAGCATCACGCGGTGGTCGGTGGTCAGGTAGGGTTCACACTCCACGCCGTTGATGATCAGGGCGTCGACCGGCTGGTCCTCGGGTATGCGCAGCTTCACGTGTGTCGGAAACGCGGCGCCGCCCAGCCCCACGATCCCGGCGTGCTGGATGGCGCTGAGAATCTCGTCCGGCGACGCACTGTCCAGCGGGCAGGGTCGTCCCTCGGCCACTTCCTGGGTCGAGCCCGGGAACGGCTTGAGGTAGATGCCGGGCACCATACGGCCGGCGATGCCCGGTACAAGGTCGATGCGCTGCACGACGCCCGAGGCCGGGGCGTGCATCGCGATCGACAGGTCGCCGTCCGGCCGCGCCAGGCACTGGCCGCGCACGACTTCCTGCCCCTCGCGCACGACCGGTATCGCCGGCTTGCCGATGTGCTGCGACAGCGGCACGACCATGACCGGCGCGAAGGGAAACTGGCGTATGGGCTCCCCGGCGGTATCCTCCTTGTGCATGGGAGGGTGTACGCCGTGGGCGAAGCCGGCACTGTCAGTTGTACTTTTCACCGCGCTTGATCCACTTCAGGATGTCCTTGTCGTCGCGCTCGCGGGGCAGCCCCGGGTGGATGACGCGGGCGGTGCACTTCTCCGCGGCTTTCACCAGGTCGCGGTAGGGCCCGCCATCGGCATCCTTTATGTAGGCTTTTTTCGCGTCGTTGTAGGCGAAGATCCTGTCGTTGAGATTGGTGCACTCGTCACAGGCGGTGCATTCCTCGGTGTCGATCCACGGCGCCATGTAGTCCCCGGCCGCTGCTGCCGGGGTCGCGTCCGGAGCGGCGGCCGGCTGCGGCGGGGGCGAGTCCGGGGGCGCTTCCGCTGCGGTTGTTGCGCCCACCGTTTCCATCAGCGCACCCAGGTCGGCCTCGCCGCCGGCCAGTTGCATCAGGCCACTGGCGATATTGCCGACGATCTCCCGGCGCAGTCCCTCCACGTCGGGCTGTTCCTGTTGCGGCTCCGGTTCGGCCCTGGCAATCGCCTTCAGCATGAGCCAGAAATCGCGGCGTTCCTCGCAGGACGCGACCATGGTGGCATCCACCAGCAGGCGGCTGAGATGCTGTTTGCTGTCCACTGTCCAGATAAAGGGATACAGCCCCTCGCGCTCCTCGGCGTCCAGCTCCAGGTAGTCCACGAGCGGCAGCATGGCGTCGTGCCAGCTGTCCGGCGGCGCCGAGCGGAAGTGTTTGCGAAAGCGCCCCTCGGTCATGGCGAAGTCCGCGAAACTCAGCGGCAGGGTCATCGACTTGTCGCGGCCGCCCTCGCGGTACTTCAGCTCGTAACTGGGCCAGTCGTCGTACAGCGCCGGGTTGCCGTCGAGGTCGAAACACGCCTGCGGCGTCACGCCGCTATCCGGGTTGTAGCGGAACAGCGGGTAGGCGCGCGACTCGACGGCCAGTTTCGCCTGGTGGTAGCCCATGTCGTCGCCGATACCGTGTTCGGGCTGGCACGCGGTGTACAGGTTGAACAGGGCGGGACGCCGGCTCTGCAGGCCCTCGATGAAACCCTCGATCATGTGGCTGGCGTGGGCGATGGAGCTCTGCATGACGTAGGTGGTACGGTGCGCCATGGCGATCAGGCCGATCTCCTTGCGCGCCTCCTTCTTGCCGGGGTTGGCCTTGCCGAAGGCCGCCATGTCCGACACCTGGCCGACGAAGCCCGAGGTGCAGGCCTGGCCGCCGGTATTGGAATAGACCTGGGTGTCCACCACGAGAACCTTGATCGGCTTACCGCTCATCATCGCCCGGGACAGGTTCTGGAAGCCGATATCGTACATCGCGCCGTCGCCGCCCAGTGCAACCACCGGCGGGCACAGCTTGAACTCCTCGTCGCTGAACTGCTCCCAGCCGAAACGCGCGAACTCCTCGTCGTGCTGTGCCGGGTTGTACTTGCCCTGCAGCTCCAGTTCGGCGCAGCGGATGGCGCGGAATCCCGCCGCCATCTTCGCCATATGCCCCTCGAAGACACCCAGCGCGAGCGAGGCGGTGTCCTGGAACAGGTGATTGGCCCACGGGAAGGGGTAGGGATTGTACGGCCAGGTGCTGCCCCATACGCTGGTGCAGCCGGTGGCGTTCAGCAGGCCCATGTCGGCGCGGCCGTTACCCGTAACGCCCTGTTCATAGCGCCACTTCAGGTCCTTCAGGTTGCCGATCAGCCCGTTGACCCGGGCCAGCCAGGCGGTGTCGATGGGCTGTTCGCCGCGCAGCTCCTCCATGCGCCCGGCGACGTCCGCCAGCGTCAGGTCACCGCCGTGCTCGCGCAGCAGTTGCTCGATGGCGCCAACGTCCTCGACGTCCACGGCATCGACCAGGCGCAGCCGCACATGCTCTTCGAGCTTTTCCAGCAGGTCTGTGATCTTCGCCACCTGCGCCTTCACCCGTGGCTGCATCAGCGCCGACATGGTGGCGACGAACAGGTGGATGACGGTTTTCTCCGAGCAGCCGAGGCAGGCGCCGTCGCCGCTGGACAGTCCCAGGTACGCCTGCTTGTCGAGCAGCAGGGTGTGCAGCGCGCCGATGCCTTCCTCGAGGTCGTCGATATTCTGGTAGTGCGCGGGGGTGTTGGGCAGGTCGAGCCAGAAGTCCCAGTTGCGTTTCAGTTCCTGCTCACTGTCCTCGGTCTGTGGCTCGGCCACGAGGGCGTCATCGGCGCAGACGGCGACGCACTCCATACAGCCTTTGCAGCGATAGGGGTCCACGGTGATGCTGAGCAGCCCGCCGCTGCCGGGCCTGTCTTTCTCGGCCAGCGTGAAGAAGGGGCGGCTGAGGGCAAACTGGAAGCTGCCGATGGACTCGCGCAGCAGCGCAAACTCGGCTTCCAGCTGCGGCCTGTCGGCGGCGTCGATCTCGTATTCGGCAAGGGTTTCGTCGATGCCCTGCAGCAGCAGGGGCGCGACCGTCTCGTCCTCGGCGGCGGTGGCGAGCAGGGCGCGCAACTTGCGCTCCAGCGTGCGCGTCGCCCGCGGCAGGTGGACGACCTGTTCGCCGGCTTTCTTCAGTCGCGCGACGGCCGTATCGAGCACGGCCTGCACCTCGCTGACCAGCCCCGGTATCGCCGTATCGGGGCAGATGGTGTAGCAATCGCCGCAGGCGGTACAGTTCTCGCCGATCCAGCGCGGGTGCTCGAAGCGGATGCCGCTCATGTCGCGAAACAGTGAGCTGGCGGCGGGCATCACGCCGAGGCTCATGAACGGGTCGGCGAGGTTGTCATTGCCCTGCCCGCGGGCGTAGAAGCTCCCGGTTTGCTCCCAGAAGCGGTGAATGTCGCTCGCGGCGGCGTCACCCCTGGGGATGCGCTTGACCATTTCCGGCAGCGCGGGCTCGCTCGTGACCAGTTGTCCCTCGTCCAGCGCCAGTGACTGCACGCCGACCGGCTTGTCGACTATCTCCTGCAGCTCGTCGTAGCCGCGCCGCACGACCTCGAGGTTCTCGTTCACCACGCGTGCGCCCTTGTCGCCGAACTTGCGCTGCAGCTGGCCGCGGATGGCCTCCAGCAGCGTCTCCTCGGTCAGTCCCTTCTCCTCCATGAGTGGCGTGGCGGCAAAGAATGCACCCTGGAAGGCGATACCCTGCATACGCAGCTGTAGGTCGGCATCGGTGGCCACCTCGCGGGCGATGCGGAACGCATCGAGGAAGTACACGCGGATATTGCGCTCGACGATCTGCTGCTGGTAGTGCGGCGGTATCTTCGCCCACACACGCTCCGGTGTACCCAGGTCGCTCTGGATGACGAACACGCCGCCGTCCTTGAGCCCCGCCAGCGCATTGGTGTGGTGCAGCACGTTCGGGTCCGGCGACAACACCGTGTCGACATAGTAGTACTCGCAGTTGACGCGGATCGGCTCGGGCGCAGCGGACAGGTAGTAGGTCGTCGGCTGTCCCTTCTTCTCCGAGCCGTACTTCGGGTTTGCCTTGATGTGGTAGTCCAGCAGCTCGTACAGGATCATCGCGAGGTTCTTGACGGTGGTGATCGCGCCCCAGCCGCCCACCGAGTGGAAACGCACGGTGACTCTGCCCGGTGGCATCAGGTTGGGATTCTCGCTGCC
>JAWVYG010000210.1:0-5641 GCA_033722815.1 Halioglobus sp. | reverse complement strand
CTCCATCATGCCGTAACCGACATCGTCGCCCAGCTGGAAGCGCGCCGGCGTCTCCACAAGGCCCAGCATCTTGTCCGCGTCCTGCGTGGCGCTCCAGTCCAGTCCCTGCACCACCAGTTCGCCCTGGTGCCTCCCGTGGCGCCAGTCCGGCTCCAGTCCGTAGCCCGTGCCGGCCGTCAGGTAGGTCTGCAGCAGCGGCGTGCCGCGCAGCTCCAGCGGCCCGCCCGGCGCTTCCGGGAAGCGCACGACGCCCTCGCTGATGTCCGCCTGGAAGGGCGCTGCGCTGTTGAAGACGTGGTCGTGCTCCGGCCGTCCCAGCCACTCGGGCTCGCGAGACGGGTCCGCCCAGATCCTCACCGCCTCGTCGGTGGTGCGGGAGCCGTCGTTGTTCTCGTTGACGATGTACAGCAGCGCGAAGTCGTCGAACAGCATGGGGAAGTAGTTCCACATGCCCTCCATCGACGGTGTGCCCTCGTGGATACCCGCAGGCTCCGCCTCGCCCACGGGGCGGATGCCCCAGGAGCGATCGCGGCTGCCGATCCAGCTGTCTGGCGTGACGTCCCAGGTCTTGCTGCCCGAGCGCAGCGTGCCCTGCCAGCGGCCCATCTGTGCGAAGCGGGTGGTATCGAACAGCACGCGGCCCTTCTTGCGGATGTAGTGGCGCGGCTCGAGGAACGGCAGGTGGGCTCCCTCCCAGGTGACGTCCATCTCGATGTCCCACTCGTTGGGCTCCACCACGATGCGCAATGTGTGCAGGCCCTCGATCACCTCGATGCGCATGGGGCCCACGCTCACGTCGCCCCTGTCGCCCAGCTCGCGGGAGCCGCGGATCACCTTGTGGCTGTCGCCGTGGCGCAGCAGCAGGAACGCGTCCTGCACGCCCAGCGACGGGTACTGGCCCAGGCCGAACACCACGAAGAGTTCGTCGGAACAGTTGTGCAGGTTGAAGTAGTAGCGGTCGTAGAAGTTGCGGTCCGAGGTGCCGACGTTGCGCACCACGTCGGAGATCTGGTGGATGGGGTAGTCGTCCATGGAGGAAAGCATAGGGGTTACTCCGTCGTTAATCGGTCAGTTTTTCTCGCTGCGGCCCTTGTCCATCACATCTTCCCGGCGTGCCTCGATCACCTCGCCGGTGGCCTGTTGCGCCCAGGCGATGGCGCGCTCTTCTTCCCACTTTAACGCCTTGTCCAGCGGCATGGAGTAGCCGTCCTCGATCAGTGTCTTGTAGCCCGCCAGCGCCTCGGGTACGCAGGCGCACATGTTCGCCGCCATCTCCTGCGCCCTGGGCAGCAGGTCCCCTTCTGGCAGCACGTGGTTTACCAGGCCCCAGTCGTAGGCGGTCTGCGCATCGATGGGCGCGCCGGTGAAGGCGATCTCGCGCGCTCGGGACAGGCCGATCAGGCGCGGCAGCTTCTGGCTGAGTCCCCAGCCGGGCAGCATGCCGACGCGGGCGTGGGTATCGGCGAAGCGCGCGTGTTCGGAGGCCAGCAGAACATCGCAGGCCAGCGCCATCTCGAAACCGCCGGTGATGCAGTGGCCGTTGATGGCGCCGATGATCGGGCCCTCGAAGGCGTCCATCGCCCAGCCGACCACGTTGTTGACCTCCTCGGCGGTATTCCCGGTGTCGCCGGAACCCAGTTCCTTCAGGTCGAAGCCCGCGCAGAAGGCCTCGCCCGCGCCGGTGAGGATAATGACGCGGATGTCCGGGTCGTCGCTGCACGCCTGCAGGACGTCCACGAAATCGCCGCGCAGTTCGCGCGACAGTGCGTTCATGGCGTCCGGCCTGTTCAGTGTGACGATCGCGTAGCCGTCGTGCTTTTCCAGCAATACCTTGTTCATTATCCGATCTCCAGTGCGGAAGGTGTTTCCAGCAGGCCCAGCTCTTTGGCAATCGCAGGGCAGCGCAATACGGCATCCGGCTGCCAGTCCGGGAGCGGTTCGTTGTCCGCCAGCCACGCGACCACCGCGGCGATGGCGGCGGGGGTGCAGGGTTTGAAGCGTGCCATGACTTTCTCGTCGATACCGGCCATGCGCATCACCTCGGTAATCACCAGGCCCGGCTCCAGGTTGAAGGCGCGTATGCCCGAACCGGGGTGTTCGGCGCGCAGCGACCCGGCCATGCGCGACAGTGCTGCCTTGGAGGCGGGGTAGGCGAACCCCCAGCCGCCCTTGTCCGCCGCGGCGGGCGGGTCGGTGAACGCCGCGTGGGACACCATGTTGAGTATCGTGCCGCCGCCGTGTTCCAGCATGGCGGGCAGCAGCGCCTGCACCAGCGCCAGCGGCGTAAGGACGTTGGCGCGGTAGATATTGAGCAGCTGCTCCGCCGTCACCTCCAGCAGCGGCTCCAGGTTGCCGGTGCCCTGGTAGACTGCGTTGTTGAACAGCAGGTCGACGCGTCCGAAGTGCTCCAACGCGCTGTCTGCTGCGGATACCAGCGTCTCGGGTTCGAGGATGTCGGCGCGCAGGCACAGGGCCTCGCTGCCAGCGGCCGCCACCGCCGCGGCGGTCGCCTCCAGGCTGCCGGGCAGGGGCGCGTCGCTGCCCACGTGATCGTGTGCCTCGCCCTCCGAGAGGGTGCGCGCCGTGAGCGCAACGTCGTAGCCCGCCCGGGCCAGCGCCACGGCGGTTTCGGCGCCGATGCCGCGGCTTGCCCCGGTGATGAAAGCGACTTTATCCGCCATCCGTCTCGTCTCCCCCCTGCAGCAGGGTATTCAGGTTGGCTATGGTATCGCGCATGCTGCCCTTGCCAAGGATGGCCGCGTACTGTTCCCATACCGTTTCGGTTGAGCGCGAGAGCTCGGCGATGAACGCCCTGCCGCGCGCGGTGAAGTCGATCAGCTTGGCGCGCGAGTCGGCCGGGTCCGGGTGCCGCTCCACCATTCCCATGGCCTCGAGTTCGTGCACAATCTTCATCATGGACTGGGGCCGGATACCCGCGGCGCCCGCCAGGTCGACGGCGCGGCTGGCGCCGTTGCGACCCAGGTACAGGAACACCGCGTTGTGGCTGGCGTTGACGCCCTCGACGCCGCGCTGTTTCAGGTCTGCCGACAGGCGATGGTGAAAATCCCTGGCCAGCAGCATCAGGGTCTGTCCCAGTTCGTGGCGCTGTTGTCTGCCGCTGGCCATTGCATTCTGCCCATAATCAGCTAATCTTATCATCAGTTTAGCTTACTAAATGCGGGGGTCAAGCCGTGTTCGAAGTCTTTGCCGCCACGCCGGAGGATATGGGGCCCGGGGAAATCGGCGCCCACGCCGCCCGGGCCGAGGCGATGGGTTTCACTGGCCTGCACGTGCCCGACGCCATCCACGACGGCCTGCTGCTTGCCGCCATGGCCCTGGATGCCACGGAGCGGCTGATCGTGGGTACCGCCGTGCTGGTGGCGTTCCCGCGCAGCCCCATGATCACGGCGATCGCCGCCTGGGACCTGCAGTCCATGTCCGGTGGACGCTTCGAGGTGGGGCTGGGTACGCAGATCCGGCCCAATATCGAGAAGCGCTACAGCGCCCGCTGGGACTCGCCGGTGCCGCAGCTGCGCGAGTATGTGCAATCGATGAAGGCCATCTTCCACAGCTTCCAGACCGGCGAGCGCCTCAACTTCGAGGGCGAGCACTACCAGATCACCAAGCTGCAGCCCTTCTTCAATCCCGGGCCGATCGAGCACCCCGACATCCCGGTGCTGTGCGGCGCCGTGGGCCCGGCGATGACCAGGATGGTGGGCCGCGTCGCCGACGGCATGATCACGCACCCGACCAATACGCCGCCGGAATATATCCGCGACGTGTGCCTGCCGCGCCTGCAGGCGGGTTTCGACCGGGCAGGCCGCGACGGTGACGATTTCCGGCTGATACTCGGGCCGCTGACCGCCACGGGTAAGGACGAGGCGGAGGTCGCGGCGAACTGGGAAAAGCAGCGCAGCCTGCTGGGCTTCCTGTACTCGACACCCGCCTACTGGCCGAGCCTGGAACTGTTCGGCTGGCAGGACAAGGGACAGCAGCTGCTGGACCTCACGCGCGAGGGCAACTGGGCGGCGCTGCCGGAGATCGTCACCGACCAGATGCTGGAAAAGTTCGTGCCCCGCGGCACCTACGATGACATCGCGGCGGTCTATCGCGCGCGGTTCGGCGACCTCGCGCGCCGCGTCACGTTCCCGATTCCGGATGACCCGGCGGACGACGAGCGGGTGGCGCAGGTGATCCGCGAGCTGCAGCGCGGCTAGGTGCCCCGCGTCGCGGCGCAAAAAGTTATGCCGCACGTGGAAAGTTTGCGCTGCGCCTGCGCCCGGGCGCATTACCGTGCTATACAGGAACGGCGATCAGCGTGAACGCTTCGGAGGCGGTTATGGACAAACCAGACGCAGTACACATCGGGGCCGATGAACTGCCTTTTGTTGACATCGGTGACGGCAGCATGCTGAAAGTGTTGCAGGTGCGCCCGCAAGAGGGACTGTGGATCATCGAAAATATATTCCAGGCGGGGTATGAAGTGGACACGCACAAGCACACCGGCCCCGTCTTCGGGTACACGCGCTCGGGTGCGTGGAAGTACAAGGAATACGATTACGTCAACCGTGCCGGTTCCTTCCTCTACGAGCCCGCCGGCTCGGTGCATACACTGACCTGCATCGAGGACGACACGCACGTGTGGTTCCAGATGTACGGCTCGAATATCAACCTCGATCCCCACGGTGCGATCACCTCGGTGGTGGACGGGCAGATCACCCTGGAGTTCTACCTCGGGATGTGCGAGGAGATGGGCATTGTGAATCCGCCTGTCATTGTGGGGTAGATGACGGAGCCGGCAGCCGCTATGCAGATCGATGTCTACAGCCCGGACAGCTACACCCGTGGCATCCCCCATGAGCAGTTCGCCTGGCTGCGTGCGAACGACCCGGTGCACTGGCAACGGCACCCCGAGGGTTACGGCTACTGGGTGCTGAGCCGGCACGCGGACGTGCTGCAGGTGTCCAGGGATTCGAAGACCTTTTCCTCCGAGCGCGGTTTCGTCATGGTCGACGATCTGCCGCCGGACATCCTGGACATGGCGCGCAACCAGCTGCTGGGCATGGACCCGCCGAAACACGGGCCCCTGCGCCGCGCGGTCATCACCCGCTTCACCACGCGCATGCTGGAGGAACTTGCACCGAAGGTGCGCGACATAGCGCGGCAGGTGATGAAGCAGATCACGCAGCCGACGGAAGTGAACTTCGTCGAGAGCCTGGCGGGCGACCTGCCCACGGCGGTGATCTGCTCCATGCTGGAAATTCCCCGGGATATGTGGGGCCAGATCCGGCGCTGGTCCGACCTGCAGACGTCCAGCACCGATCCCGACCTGGGCGGCAGTGCCGAAGCCGTCAACCAGGCCAGCGTCGACATGGGCACCTACGGCTTCGAGCTGGCGATGCAGCGCAAGGACGCCGGTGGCGACGACCTGATTTCGCTGCTGATCAACCAGGAGGTGGAGGGCCATCGGGTCACGGAGATGGAGTTTGCCTCTCTGTTCATCCAGCTCACGGTGGCCGGTAACGAGACCACCCGCGGCCTGATCAGCAGCGGCATGCACGAGCTGTTGCAGCGCCCGCAGCTGCTTCAGCACCTGCGTGACAACCCCGAAGCGCTGCCGCTGGCGATCGAGGAGATGCTG
>JAWVYG010000209.1:0-5659 GCA_033722815.1 Halioglobus sp. | reverse complement strand
AGACGCTGCTCGCGGAGACGCTGGCACGTTTGCTGAACGTGCCGTTCACGATTGCCGATGCAACGACGCTGACCGAGGCGGGATATGTCGGTGAAGACGTCGAAAACATCATCCAGAAGTTGCTGCAGAAGTGCGACTACGATGTGGAGAAGGCCCAGGTGGGCATCGTCTACATCGACGAAATAGACAAGATTTCGCGCAAGTCCGACAACCCCTCGATCACGCGGGACGTGTCCGGCGAGGGCGTACAGCAGGCGCTGCTCAAGCTCATCGAGGGCACGGTGGCTTCCGTGCCGCCGCAGGGTGGGCGCAAGCATCCGCAACAGGAGTTCCTGCAGGTCGATACCTCCAACATCCTGTTCATCTGTGGCGGCGCCTTCGCGGGCCTGGAAAAGGTGATCCGCAATCGCTCCGAGAAGGGCGGGATCGGTTTCGGCGCCGAGGTGAAGAGCAAGGACGAGAGCGGCAATGTGGGCGAGGTGTTGTCGCAGCTCGAGCCCGAAGACCTGGTCCAGTACGGCCTGATCCCCGAGTTCGTCGGCCGCCTGCCGGTTATCGCCACCCTCGAGGAACTGGACATCGACGCGCTGGTGCAGATCCTGACCGAGCCGAAGAATTCCCTCACCAAGCAGTACAGCAAGCTGTTCGAAATGGAAGGGGTGGAGGTCGATTTCCGCGAGGATGGCCTGCGGGCAATCGCGGAGAAGGGCATGGAGCGCAAGACAGGCGCTCGCGGCCTGCGTTCGATTCTCGAAGGAGTCCTGCTGGATTCCATGTACAACATTCCCTCGCGGGACGATGTCACCAAGGTGGTCATTGACGAGTCGGTCATTCGGGGCGATTCCGAGCCACTGCTGGTCTACCAACACAGCGAGCCTACTGCCAAGGCGGCATCTACTGACGAGTAGCGGCCGCCGGCGCCCTCGGGGTGCCGGTCTGGGGCAACCGGGCAGCGGACGTCTGCATTCCAGTTCTACCCTGGTCCTGTCTGCGTCCATCATCGACATAGCCGGAGAACGATATGGCTTCCTCCACCACGCTTGATTTACCGCTGCTGCCACTACGAGACGTCGTGGTCTATCCCCACATGGTACTGCCCCTGTTCGTCGGCCGGGAAAAGTCTATCGAGGCCCTCGAGGACGCGATGGCGAACGACAAGCAGGTGCTACTGGTGGCGCAGCGCAACGCGGCCGATGACAATCCCGCGGTTGAGGATATCTACGACGTCGGCACGGTATCGAACATCCTGCAGCTGCTGAAACTGCCCGACGGCACCATCAAGGTGCTGGTGGAGGGTGGCTACCGGGCGCAGCTGGTCAGCGTGGACGACAGCGGCCGTTTCGCCATGGCGACCGTGGCAGAGATCGACAGTGACGACATCCCCGAGGACGAGGTCGACGTGCTGCTGCGCTCGACCGTGGCGCAGTTTGAGAAGTATGTGAACCTGAGCAAGAAAGTGCCGGCGGAAGTCCTGACCTCCCTCACCGGCATCGACGAGCCGGGGCGCCTGGCGGATACCATCGCCGCGCACATGAGCGTGGATATCGAGGAGAAGCAGCGCATTCTCGAGATGTCGGAGATCCGTTCCCGCCTGGAGCACCTGATGGGCCTGATGGAGGCGGAGATCGACCTGTTCCAGGTCGAGAAGCGTATCCGCGGCCGCGTCAAGAAGCAGATGGAGAAGAGCCAGCGCGAGTACTACCTGAATGAGCAGATGAAGGCCATCCAGAAAGAACTCGGTGACATGGACGAGGCGCCCAACGAGCTGGACGAACTGCAGGCGCGTATCGATTCGGCGAAGATGCCGCAGGAGGCGCTGGAGAAGGCCGAGGCGGAACTGGCCAAGTTGAAGATGATGTCGCCCATGTCCGCGGAGGCCTCGGTCGTCCGTGGCTACATAGACTGGATGGTCAGCGTACCCTGGTCCAGGCGCAGCAAGGTCAAGCATGACCTCAAGCGCGCGACGAAGATCCTCGACGAGGATCACTACGGCCTGGAGGAGGTCAAGGATCGCATCCTGGAGTACCTCGCCGTGCAGAAGCGCGTGCGCAAGGTGAAGGGGCCGGTGCTGTGCCTGGTGGGTCCGCCTGGTGTGGGCAAGACCTCCCTGGGCGAGTCGATCGCCAGGGCCACCAACCGCAAGTTCGTACGCATGGCTTTGGGGGGTGTGCGCGACGAGGCCGAGATCCGCGGCCACCGCCGTACCTACATCGGCTCCATGCCGGGCAAGTTGCTGCAGAAAATGGCCAAGGCCGGGGTGCGCAACCCGCTCTTCCTGCTCGACGAAATCGACAAGATGGGCATGGACCACCGCGGTGACCCGGCGTCGGCGATGCTCGAGGTCCTCGACCCGGAGCAGAATCACGCTTTCAACGATCATTACCTGGAGGTCGATTACGACCTGTCCGACGTGATGTTTGTCTGTACCTCGAACACCATGAATATCCCGGGGCCGCTGCTCGATCGCATGGAGGTGATCCGCATCCCCGGCTATACCGAGGACGAGAAGCTCAACATCGCCGAGCGCTACCTGGTGCCGAAGCAGATCAAGCTCAACGGGTTGAAAGAGGGCGAGCTGGTGCTCTCGGCGGAGCTGATTATCGATATCATCCGCTACTACACCCGGGAGGCCGGCGTGCGCTCCCTCGAGCGCGAAATCGCCAAGGTCTGCCGCAAGATGGTCAAGGCCTTCACACTGGGCGAGGCGGAGCCCGGGGCGGCCATTTCGCCGGACATGCTCTCCGACATCCTGGGCGTACGCAAATTCAACTACGGCATCGCCGAAGAGGCGAACAAGATAGGCCAGGTCACGGGCCTTGCCTGGACCTCCGTGGGGGGCGAATTGCTGACCATCGAGGCGGTCGCGGTGGCCGGTAAGGGTCGCTACGTCAAGACGGGTTCCCTGGGCGATGTCATGCAGGAGTCCATCCAGGCCGCGTCCACCGTGGTCAGGAGCCGCTCCCAGGTGCTGGGCATTCCCGCCACCTACCACGACAAGCACGACCTGCACATCCACGTGCCCGAGGGTGCGACCCCGAAGGATGGCCCCAGCGCGGGCGTCGCGATGTGTACCGCCCTCGTCTCGGTGCTGACCGGCATCCCGGTGCGCGCCGACGTGGCAATGACCGGTGAAATCACCCTGCGCGGCGAGGTCCTGCCCATCGGCGGGCTGAAGGAAAAACTGCTCGCGGCCCGACGCGGTGGCATCAAGACGGTGATCATTCCGAAGGAGAATGAGCGCGACCTCAAGGAAGTGCCGGACAATATCAAGGAAGACCTGACCATCAGGCCGGTCAAATGGATCGACGAGGTGCTGGCGATTTCGCTGGAGACCATGCCCGAGCCGCTCACCGACGAGGAATATCTCGCGGGTTCCATGACCGGCGCCGGCGAGGCCGAAGAGGATGAAAAGGGCCGCATAAACACGCACTGACAGCGGCCCTGATCATTGACCGGGATTCATGCTCTGTTATAAAGTCGTGCGCTTGAACGCGCCGTCGCACGCCGGGTTCCATGACAGGTATTGCGATATACTTACAGGGCGAAGGAGCCACTCCGGTAAGCCGTGCAGGTTGGTACGGAACACCGGGGTGAATGATTACTACGCCAGGAATATTCGAAGGGGACAAGTGTGAACAAGAACGAACTGATTGATGCGATCGCGGCTGCAGCCGACCTGCCGAAGGCCTCAGCATCGAGGGCGCTGGACGCCGTGGTGGACAGTATTACGGATGCCCTGAAGAAGGGCGACCAGGTATCCCTGGTCGGTTTCGGCACCTTTTCGGTCAAGCACCGCAGTGCCCGGACCGGGCGCAACCCCCAGACCGGGGCCGCCATCGAGATCGCCGCATCCAACGTACCCAGCTTCAAGGCTGGCAAGGCGCTCAAAGACTCCGTCAATTCCTGACACAGCGATGCCCGCGGAAGGGGGCGATTAGCCATCGAACTCGCCGCTTCTGTGAGGTAGAATTCGCCCAGCCCGTAAAAGGCGCACCTCAGTGCGCTTTTTTTGTTTCAGTGACACGGTTACCGCCATGCTTCAAGATATCCGCAGCAATGTTCAGGGTACGGCCGCCAAGATCATCGTCGGCCTGATCGTCATCTCGTTCTCCATTTTCGGTATCGAGTCGATTCTGCTCGGGGGCGGAGGGGATACCGTGGCCGAGGTCAACGGGGAGGAGATCGGCGCCCGGGAACTGCAGCAGGCAGTCTCGATGCAGACGCGTAACCTCATTGCCATGATGGGGCAAAATTACGACCCGGCGCTGCTGGACGAGTCGCGCATTCGGAACCAGGCCCTGCAGGGGCTGATTGGCCGCAAGGTGATGATGCAGTCGGTGGAAGCGCTGGGCCTCACCGTTTCCGAGGCGGAAATAGGCAGGCAGGTGGGCGCGATGGAGCAATTTCGCATCGACGGGAAATTCGACCCGGAACTATACAAGCGCGCGCTGTCCGACCGCGGCTTCACGCCCGGCCATTTCAAGCAGGTGCTGAGCGGCGATATCGTCCAGGCACAGCTGCGCGCCGGCCTCGCCGGCAGCGAGTTCGCGACACCGGCGGAGCTGGAGCTGAATGCGTCGATTCTCGGCGAGCTGCGCGATTTCCGCTACCTGTCCATACCTGGGCAGGCTTTCGCCGAGGGCCATACCGTCACGGACGAAGAGATCAGTGCCTTCTACGAAGACCGGCAGGCACAGTTCATGACTGAGGAGTCGGTAGACCTTGAGTACCTGCAGCTGGGGCTGGACGATTTCCGCCAACCCGTCGCCGAGGAGGCGATTATCGAGGCCTACGACAGTGCGCTGCAGGATATGCAGCTGACAACGGAAAACCGCATTTCGCATATTTTGCTGACGGAAGGCAAGCAGGGCGTGGCTGAGCGCGTGGCCACCATCAAGTCGCGGCTGGCGCAGGGAGAGGACTTCGCGCTGCTTGCCACCGAGTTTTCCGAGGACGTCGGCTCGGCCAATCGCGGCGGTGACCTGGGCTACAGCAGCGGCGATGCGTTTCCCGAGGAAATCGAAACGGCGGTCGCGGCACTGGAGCCGGGGACGGTATCCGCAGCGGTAGAAACCGACGCGGGCACGCACCTGTTGCTGGTGACGGAACGCCGCGATGCCCGGCCGCCAACGCTGGAGGAAATGCGCGGGCAGCTGCAGCAGTCCCTGCAGGACGAAGCGGCGAGGGCGGAGCTGCTGCGCACCGTGGAGACGCTGCGCGACCTTTCTTTCAATGCCGAAGACCTCGCCGAGCCCGCCTCTGAACTGGGGCTGGAGATCAGCAGCGCGATGGGTATCACGCGTGACACGGGCGCCGGCATCTTCGACAACGCTGCGCTGCGCGACGCCGCCTTCTCCGACGAGGTGCTGGGCGCTCGCCACAACAGCGAGGTGATAGACCTCGCCGGTGAAACATTCGTGACGCTGCGGGTGAAGGCCCACCACGAGCCCAGCGTGCGCCCGCTGGAAGAGGTCCGTGCGGACATTGTCGCGGCAATTACCGACGAGGCGGCACGTGCGGCGGTGGCGCGCGAGGCGCAGGACATCATCGCCCGGATGGAGTCCGGCACCGCGATCGACGATATCGCCAGCGACCGTGGCTACGAGTGGCAGGTGGAACTGGGGGCGTCTCGACAGGCGTTTGCCGTGTCGGCGCCCGT
>JAWVYG010000208.1:0-5686 GCA_033722815.1 Halioglobus sp. | reverse complement strand
TACCCTTATCATCGCTGGCTTGATCTGTATCGGCAGCCATTTACCTTAAGACAGCGATATCTGTGCTGTTTCTTCTTACCACTGCATGATTTCAGGCATGCTTCAGGGCTGTTGAGGCCTTCCTGCTATTGTGAGTCAGTACAGTGACTGTATGCCTAGCACTGATTAACAGTAATAGAACCGGCAAGAGGTCAATATTCGCCTATACTTCTGTAGACTCTCCACCTGACGGGTGCCACGCTACCTGAGTGCTGAACTGATGTCTGATACAGACAATGTAACTCAACTCCTGCGCGACTGGCGTGCTGGCAGGCAAGTTGCCCTCGCAGAGCTCATCCCGCTTGTCGAGCAGACGTTGCACGGTCTTGCGCAACGTCAGATGCGCAAAGAAAACGCGGGACATACCCTGCAGGCGACGGCTCTGGTGAACGAGGCATACATGCGCCTCGTCGACGCGCCCGTGTCCTGGGAGAATCGCGCGCACTTTCTCGCCGTGGCTGCGCGCATCATGCGTCACATACTGGTGGATCACGCCAAGGCAAAGCGGCGTACCAAGCGTGGCGGCGCGGAAATGCGAGTGACATTGCACGAGGCGCAATTGGCCGGGGCCGGACCGGAGCCCGATGTGCTTGATCTGGAGGATGCGCTCGGTCGGCTCGCTGTATTTGATGCTCGCAAGGCTAGTGTTGTCGAGCTGAGTTTCTATGGCGGGATGACCTATGACGAGATCGCTGATGCGCTTGACATCTCGCAGGCCACCGTAGATCGTGATTTGCGCCTGGCGAAGGCGTGGCTTTGTCGCGAGATCTCCTGCTCTTCGGACAATCCGGCCTGAGAGGCACTGCGTTTATTCGTTCAGCATCTTTATCGCATTGACGAGACTGCGGCGCATGCGATTCAAGGATTCGGCCAGTGAGGCAATTTCGTCCCGCCCGTGCGGTGTGCACTCCCTGGTATCGAGATTGCCCATGCTGACCTCATGGGCAATTGCGGACATGCGCTTGACCGGTGCGATCACAATGACGTGCAGCAGTATATTAATGAGTACGATGATGCCGAAAATCAGTGCGCCCAGTGTCAGGATAAAAGCCCAGAATGTTTTTTCTGCACGCTCCAGTGGCACCGACATTGGTACGCTGACCAGTTGTGCGCCTATTATCTCGTCGAGCTTCCAGCCAAATCCATTGGCGTTGCCATAGCGGGCGAGCATGGTCTGCGGAGCATCGTCAACCTTGCCGTGGCAAGACAGGCAGCCGGAATCGGTGATCTGGATCGGACGAGCCAGGTACAGACTCGGACCGGCGGCAGTCTCGCGCTCGCCGATGAGCTCGGTCGCGTCAGGGTTGTTGCGAAAATGCTCGATGATCGTGGTTTCCCAGTCTGTGGCGCGATCAGCAGGATTGGTCGGGTTGAGCGTTGCCTCTTTATAGGTATATTCTGGATACTTTTCGCGCAGACCGCGGATATTGGTTGTGGCCGCGTACGCAGGCACAATCTGCGGCAGGAACTCGCGCTTGATTTGCACCGCCAGTAGCGGGCGAATTTCGCTCACTGTGTAGCTGCGGATAGCCGCTGCGCTTTGCATCATGATGCCGGCGGTGTGCAGGATTTCCTCACGAGCATTTTCTTCGAGCATCGCACGCGAGATCGCTGCAGTACCCGCCATCCCCAGTGCATAGGCGATGAGCAGGATGAAATTAAATTTCAGTCTCAGTCCCATAGACTGGATATCCGAGGGCACATGGAACGGATGGTCAGTTGAAATATTTTCGAACCTGCAGGCATCAGCGTGGCGCCTCCTCTTCGGTGTCCACTTCGAGCAGTCCGCTCTGTTCGCAGGCGAGGAACTCCTCATGTGCCCTGGAGAAGCCAATGAGGCTGAATTCGGCGTCCACAGCTTCACCTTTTGGCCATGTTGGCCAGAATCCCAGTGACAGCCTGGCCATCGAGCCGCGAATGAAATGCGCCTTTATCAACCGGGCGTCATGTTCGAAGATGACATTGGTGTCCTTGTATACACGTTCAATGGCGACTGGCGCAGCAGAGTCAACCTGCAGGCCGACATTCGGGTAACTCAGGTCGATATTCGATTGGGTGGTTGCCAGAAATGCCGTGCCGTTGTAAAGGATCCGCACCGGCGTCATCAACTGGCCGTCATGCACAGTCACCGGGGCAGATTCCAGCAGGCAGGCTGTCCTGCCCTGCAGTGGGTCGTAACCAACAGCGGCGCGCCATGCTGGCTGGTCCCCGGCAAATGCATAAGCAGAGGCGAGGAAGGCTATTGCAGTAAACCAGCGAAAATTCACGTCAGGTCCCTTTCATACTAATCGCGGCAAAATCATGTGATCCGTGCGCATCAGCGCGCCGGCTTCCCCAGACTTCAGATTACATCATTTAAAAAGCCGTGCTGTCATCTCGAGAAATCTGGCCTTGTCCTTCTCGCCCGGTATGTAGTCCGTCAGAATCTGGCAAAGCTGCGCCAAATCGGTGCAATTGGCACTCTGGCGGCGGATCAGTGTGCCCGCGATCGGGCCGAGCATCGGCTTGAGCGCAGCCTCTATATGCTCGAGCTGCGTTGACGCATTCACGCCCTGGTCAGGTGCGGCTGACTGGCTGGTGACGCACGTTTGTGTCGATGGTGATGACGCATCGGGTTGTACTTGTTCCAGGAAGGCGGCGCGGGCGCGCGCATCGGGAATGTGGTCTGCCAGTAATTCGTGTAACTCGGGCAATGACTGCGCAACTCTAGCCATGCGTTTGACCAGTACTGCCGCGATGGGGCCAATTTGTGGTGTTGCCGCTGTGATCAATTCATCCAGCTCCGCGCTGCTCAAGCGGACAGCGCCTGCGGCAGGTACTCCTGCCACGGGCTGATGCGAGACGGGGGCGCCGTGGGAGGGGGTGCGGGTAATATCGGCAAGCATTGCTTCCGCCGAAGGGTAACGCGTCCCGGGGTCCACCTCGAGCGCGCGGTGAATAACTGCCCGTAATATTTCTGGCATGTCATCGGGCAGTGTATCGACCGGACTAGCGTCTGAATACAGTATGGCATGAATCACCTCATGAAGGCGTTGTCCCTCGAATGCGCGGCGCCCCGTTAGCATCTCGAATAGCGTGGCACCAAGGGACCAGACGTCCGCCCGGGCATCGACCGGTTCGCCGCGCAGTTGCTCGGGTGCCATATAGGCGACCGTGCCGATGCTCACACCGGTACTGGTCATGTTCACGCCGGCAATCTTGGCGACTCCGAAATCGAGTATTTTTGCGCCGGACTCCTGCGTCAGCATGATGTTGGCTGGCTTGATGTCGCGATGGACGATGCCATGTGCATGTGCGGCCGCAAGACCCTGTGCAATCTGGGTGGTAATCGTAACCGCCTCGTCCTCGGGAAGGCTGCCTCCCGCAACGCGGGCCGCAACGGTTTCGCCCGGATAGAACGGCATGGTCAGATACAGGTGACCGTCTTTCGTCTCGCCGATGTCGTGAATGATGCAGATGTGGGGATGATCGAGGCGCGACGCGGCGCGTGCCTCGGAGATGAACCGCTGCCGTGCTTCGGGTGCCGCCTCGAGCTGGGGGGTAAGAAACTTCAACGCCACTTCGCGTTGCAGGCGCGTGTCCAGCGCACGATACACCACACTCATTCCGCCAGCGCCTATTCTGCCCAGGATTTGGTAGGGGCCGACTTGTTTTGGTGCCGCAGCTTCTGTGGCCGTTGCGCCCGGAGCCAGGCAGTCCCACATTTCGTGGCTGCGCTCATGTGCCGCAAGCAATGTCCGCACTTCAGCGAGCAGCTCCGCATCGTCGCTGCATTCCCGGGTCAGGTAACCATCCCGCTCGTGTGCGCCGAGCTCCAGGGCGGAATCAAACAGGGCCTGGATCCGATTCCAACGGTCTGACTGCATAACGGAACCAAACTGGTGGGCGGCCCGGATCGGGTGGGAGCTGCCAGCCGCAACCGGCGTCCTGTTCCAGTAACACAACCGGTTTCCCAGCCGCGGCGCATGGCGTCCGCGGTACGCCCCTCTTGAATTATGACTATACCTTAGAGGCGGTTTTGTTCAATAGGCTGGGCATCATTCAGGTCTGAGTGGGCACTGTTGTTGTGTCATCAAGCAGGCGCGCCTGAAGCCGTGCAAGTAGTTGGCGTGGATGGGGTCCTTGCAGAACGTTATCAGGGAAAAGTAACGGGGAGCTGGTGAGGCTCCCCGTACATTATCCGCGTATGGCTGTTGACCGGGCCCTGGGTTGCGGGCTAATTCTCCCTGTAACCACTGCCGGAGGGACGTCCGTGATGCACTGAATTCTGCTCTTGTATCGTACACATGCTCGTCGCAATGGTAACAATATTGGTAATGACCAGGTCGATGCCATCGACGATGACATTACCCGCTATATGCCATGGGACACGCGCCGGGTGCGTGGCCACGGTGGTGCCAGCCCCGGCAACCGCGTTAACCGTGATGGTGAGGTCGCTGGGCATCAGTTCCTTGATTGATTTCAGTATGTGCGACAGGGTTTTTAGCAGGGCCTGCACCGTCGCGACATGGGTCGCGGTGCGTGTGTCGGTCACCAGCGGACAAACCTGCACCTCGTAGGCAAACGGATCGGCGATCAAATCCCGCTGGGTTGGCAGATCGGGTAACTCAGCAAGCTTCGAGCGAATGCTGAACAGGGTGTCCTGCATGGTACCGAGCTGGGGGCCAACTCCTTCATGCAGCAGATACAGGAATTGGGCCGGCATCCGGTCGATGAGGTCTATCGCAATGTTCAGGCGCTGACCGGCATCGTCATTGCCGAAGGCAGGGAAGTCCTGGATGATGCCCTGCATGTCGCCGAACATTCCCTGCAGGTCCTGCCGGAAACTTTCGGCATACCGATCTGCAAATTGTTGATAGTCGTGTTGCTTCTCCTCGATGAAGCCAAGCGTGGCCTCGACACCCTGCATCACCGGGCCATTGCGAAACCGCTCCATTACAGGTTTCTGTGCCCGTACTTCCTCGTACATCTCGTCGAGCTTTGCATATATGTCGCCGACCCGGCCTGCTGCGTCATTGGCGCGTTCCTGAGCCGTGGTGGCAATATTTCGGGGAGCGGAACTAACGCGCTGGACAGCGGTGCTTGCTGTGCTGCGTGCTTTCCCGGTTGCCTCGCTGAACCACCCGGCTGTGGCGGTGGTGGTGCCGGATGTAATTAGCGCGAGGGCCAGGGTGCTGACGGTGGCGATGAAATTGTAACGTTTGCGATTCTGTGTGTTCATGGTCATTGCTCCTCTGGGTGGTTGTCGTTCATGGCGTGTTTCTTGCGCCTTCACCCTAAACAGCGACGACCAGGGACAAATCCCCTCACCGAATTTCAGAAATTTCCCGCTCCCCCTGCCGCCGGTTTATTTTTGCCGGAAGCCGTTCCGGTCGATAGGCATCCCACTGGCGGAGGTTGGCGATATGGAGTCTCGATTGCCAGGTCGCAGCAAGTAACCAGGCGATGTGGGCTAACTGTCTGTATGCTAATGAGAATATCCGGGGTGTGGTTCCGGGGTGTGACCAGGGGGCGTTTCTCCACAGCCATTGAGACCAGTAGAGTTGGCGATGATGTAAATTGTTGATTTTATTGTCTATCGCGCCCTGCCTGGGTAGCCTGGTGGCTGGAGCACAGCACTCATAATGCTGGCTAGGTGGTTCAGGTC
>JAWVYG010000207.1:0-5692 GCA_033722815.1 Halioglobus sp. | reverse complement strand
TGCCGTTACCCGGCTGGTGCGCATCGAGGGCGGTGAGATTTACCCGGCACGGCCACTCAAGCTGTTCATGATTACCAACAATCCCGACATCGCCAGTACCGACTGCCTGCTCTACGCCGTGGCGGACGACGGCAAGCCGGTGACCTGAGCGCAGGCGTCGTGGCGGGGCGGCCGCGCCGGGCAACCCCCCCGCCTCGACAGCGACGGTGGCCGGCGTGCACAATAGTCGGTCATAGCCACTGGCACCGCCCGCGCCGGTATCGCCACAACTGACCAGGAGCCAGATATGCGCATTGGGATTTTTGCCGGGACCACCGGCGATACCAGTTTCGATTTGCCGGAACTGGTGGCATTCGCGAAGGACGTCGAGGCGAGGAATTTCCACTCGCTGTGGCTGCCCAATATCTTCGGCCTCGACGGCGTGGGCGCCTGCGCCATCGCGGGCTGGGAGACCGACCGCATCGAGCTGGGCACCGCGGTAACGCCCACCTACCCGCGCCACCCCGCCGCGCTGGCGCAGCAGGCGGTCACCACCGCGCTTGCCTGCAGTGGCCGCTTCGCGCTCGGGATCGGGCTGTCCCACCAGGTGGTGATAGAGGGCATGTTCGGCATGTGCTACGACAAACCGGCGAAGCACATGGACGAGTACCTGCAGATCCTGACACCGTTGTTGCGCGGCGAGGCGGCGGATTTCGCCGGCGAGCAACTCACCGGCCGCCTCTCCCTGCAGGTGCCGGAGGTCGCCCCGGTGCCGCTGCTGGTGGCGGCGTTGGGCCCCGCGATGCTGCGCCTGGCCGGCGCCCACGCGGATGGCACCACGCTGTGGATGACCGGCCCGAAGACGATTGACGAGCACATTCGCCCCGGCATCGAGGCCGCCGCCGCCGACGCCGGTCGGCCGCAGCCGCGCATCGTCTGCGGCATCCCGATCTGTCTCACGGGGGATGTCACGGGTGCGCGGGAGTACATAGCGAAGACGCTGGAGGTCTACGGCATGCTGCCGTCCTACCGCGCGATGCTGGACAGGGAGGGCGTCGCAGGCCCGGCGGAGCTGGCCATGGTAGGCGACGAACAGGCCCTGCGCGCGGGCATCGCCCGCCTGCGGGACGTCGGAGTGACCGACTTCAACGCCGCCGTCATGTCCTATGGCGATACCGGCGTGGAACCGCTGCTCGACCTGCTGCAAACAGAACTCTGACTGCCGCCGACTGTCGTTATATGCCTGTCCGAGCGCCGCGGCATTCCCCCAACGGTGATCCCGGCGCTGCACTGATGGTCCAGCGGGCGCGCAGGCGCACCGTGGGCTCGGGCACCCGCGCGGTGGCCTCCTGATGTCCGGCCGGCCGTGGCGCGTTTCGCCGCTGGAGCGCTTCCTTGGCCTGTTTACGCGGCTGCGGCCGGGGGAGGGCCGCAGCGTCGTGTGGTTCTTCACCTACGCGCTGCTGCTGATGCTGTCCTATTACATCCTCAAGACCATACGCGAACCGCTGCTGCTCGCGACCAGCTCGGCCGAAGTCAAGAGCTACGCCTACGCGGTGACCGCGGCGCTGTTGTTCGCTATCGTGCCGCTGTACGGTCTGGTGTTCCGCCACACGAGCAAGCGCCAGCTGACGCGCTATGTCACCGGGTTCTTCCTGAGCAACATTGTCGTGTTTTACCTGCTGGGCAGGGCGGGCGTGGACATCGGCTTCGCCTACTATGTCTGGGTCGGCGTGTTCAGCGTGGTGATCACCGCGCAATTCTGGGCATTCGCCGCGGACAGTTTCAATGTCAAGAGCGGACAGCGCCTGTTTCCCCTGGTCATGGTGGGCGCGACCCTTGGCGGGCTAGCTGCGCCCGCGCTGTCGGGCTGGCTGTTCAGCCACATCGGGCCGTGGCCGCTGATGCTGGTCGCGACGGCGCTGCTCGCCCTGACCCTGCCCTGTGTCGACCGCGGGCGCGACGCCATTCCGCGCGGCTCCCGCGGCCACGCGGACTCCCCGGATGAACCGCCCCACGGCGGTTTCTGGAGCGGCCTGTCGCTGGTTGCGCAGGATCGCTACCTGTTGCTGCTCGCGATCATGGTGGTACTGCTCAACTGGGTCAACACCAGCGGCGAGTACATCCTCGCGGAACTCGTCGTGCGCCATGCCAGCGCCGCCGTCGCCGCCGATCCCGGCCTCGATCGCGGCGCGATCATCGCCCGCTTCTACGGCAACTTCTTCTCGGTGGTCAACCTGCTCACATTCCTGCTGCAGCTGTTCGTCGTGGCGCGGGTCGTGCGCTGGATCGGGGTGCGCGGCGCGGTGCTGGTGCTGCCCGCGATCGCCTGTGTGGGCTACGGGCTGGTGGTATTCGTACCGATTTTCAGCATCCTGCGCATCGTCAAGATCGCCGAGAACGCCACGGACTACTCGCTGATGAACACGGTGCGGCACACGCTTTACCTGCCCCTGGGGTCTGCCAGGAAGTTCGAGGGCAAGACCGCGATAGAGGCGTTCTTCTGGCGCTTTGGTGACCTCATACAGGCGGGTGCGGTGTACGCGGGGCTGCACTGGCTGGACTTCGACGTCGAGCAGTTCGCCCTGCTCAACATGTGCCTCGCCGCGATCTGGCTGCTGGTGGCGCGGCAGGTGGGCCGGCACTACGGCAGCCGCGAAGAGGCGGCGGGCGAGAACCTGCCGCCGCAGCTGGTGCGGCAGATCGATGCCCATAGCATCGCGCCCGGTACGGCCTTTGCCTTCGCCCTGCCGCAGGACACGTTCATCGACCCGGACGAGGGAGACGTGCTGAGCTTCAGCGCCAGCCTGGAGAACCACGCGCCACTGCCGCGCTGGATCCACTTCGACGGGGCGATGCTGGCGTTTTCCGGGACCGCCCCGCAGGATGCTACCGGTGTCACCCGCCTGCTGGTGCGCGCGACGGACTTCGATGGCGCCTGGGCCGAGGGCCTGCTGGAGCTGCGGCACGACGCGTGAGAGTGCGCCCTCGCGCGCGACTTGTCCCATGACCTGCGTCAACGAGCGGCGCCCCGCGGCTGTCTATACTGGCCGGTATTGTCGCAGTGCATGTCACTGCAGTAGGTTCGGTGTGGAGGGCCGCCAGCGATGCGTCTTTGCCAGTGGATTGTTGTATGCCTGTGTGTCGCCAGTGCTTCGGCTGTCGCCTCTGAGCGGCAGGAGCAGGGGCGCGAGGTCTATGTCGCCAGCTGCGCGCGGTGCCACGAACACGGCGCCGAGGGCGCCCCGGTCACAGGCACGGCCGGGGACTGGGGGGAGCGCTCACAGCTGTGGGATGCGGTGCTGGCCGAGCACGCCCGCGACGGTTATCTCGGGATGCCCGCCAGGGGGGGTGACGACGTCCTCACGGAGGACCAGGTCAGGGCGGCCACCGAGTACATCATGGCGAGAACCTTTCCGCACCTG
The DNA here is from genome assembly GCA_033722815.1 of Halioglobus sp. Taxonomy (GTDB): domain Bacteria; phylum Pseudomonadota; class Gammaproteobacteria; order Pseudomonadales; family Halieaceae; genus Marimicrobium. The sequence continues at coordinate 2,288 of JAWVYG010000207.1, read as the reverse complement.
CCGCTGGATTGATCTCGCTAGGGGTCGCTGCCTGCAGAACGGTCGAGGATGCGGTCCCTGCGCTTCAGGATGGCGCTGATCTGCTTGTTCATCAGGTAGGGCGACAGCTCGCGGGTCATGTCCTCCTGGTTCAGCTGCTGCAGTTTTTCCCGCAGCAGGTCGGAGACCTCGAGTTCGGTGTCGCGCAGCTGCCGCGGCTTCCTGACGCTGGTGCGAAATGCCAGCGAGTGGTCGATCAGGCGCATCATGAAGGTGTCCCTGTCCCACAGGACGTTGCCCAGGTTGCGATCATCGTTGTATATGAGGGTGTCGAAGACGAAGCGCAGCCGGTACTGCTCGTCCTTCTTGCAGTAGCTGTCGAAGGGCAGTTCCTGTTGCAGGCGCGCGGTTTCACTGATGCTGTTGTCTATCCAGACCGACAGCGCACCGTCCTTGTCCTGCACCCGCGTGGTCACGGCTGCGGGAACCAGTTGCAGGTCGAGCATGCGGTCGAGCTTGTAGGCGGCCACGTCGTACACGTAGCGGTCCGACTCGTTGATGCTCGTCTTTTCGCGTTTGCGCAGCGCCTGCAGCGCCCTGTTGCTGTCGTGGAATTTGAAGGCCGAGTCCAGGGTGATGTCGCCGCGGCGCTGGGTCACGCGCCTCGGTTTGGTGATCCCCACGTCGATCCCCTCCACCTCCACGACCTCGGCGCTGCGCAGGAAGTCTTCCAGCTGCGCATCGTCCATCCCGGTCAGGCTGGCCGATAGACTGAAGTCCTCGGGCTGCGGCCGCTCCCTTTGCGCACTGCCCAGGTAGTGTACCCAGTCGCCGCTATCGTCGGACACCAGCGCGGCGGCGCGGCCGCCATAGACGCTCTGCAGCATGCCGGTATCGAGCCTGATCACCAGGCCCTCCATGCGTTCGATGACCTCGCCGCGGCTGGGCGTGTGGCCTATGACGAGTTGGCTGGCGCCGATGCGCTTCAGGAACCGCTCGGTGTTGAAGGATTCGGCGTAGGGGTGGCAGTGCGCGGTGCCGCGGTACCAGTTGGGGCTGTCGCTGGAAAAGACCAGCGCCTTCTGCGCATCGAATACCGCGTGCATGGCGTCCAGCCAGTCGGGCCGGACGCCGGGATTGCTGTCGACGAAAGCCTGCGCGCGTGTGTTGAGATAGGCCAGGCGGTCGTTGTAGTCGACATACCTTGGCAGCATACCCGCCGCGTGTAGCGCTTCGCTGGCGTCGAGGAACTGCTTCAGCTCCCCGGTGACCCGGTCGTTGAGTTCCTCCAGCGACAGGCCGCTGGTCTCAAAGGCGATGCCGCCGTGCATGTAGACCTTGTCGTTGACCTTCAGCGCCAGCGGGTGCCGCAGCAGCCAGCTGCCCAGTTCACCCGTGGGTGAGTAAGCGCGGCGCAGTGCGCTGAAGCCTGCCGGGAAGCGTTCGTCGAAGGCTGCCCGGTCGGCCGGCGTATCCCGCTCGGGGTGGTCGCGCAGGTAGTCCTCGAACAGGCGCTGCCGATCCGCAGCGGATTCGTCGTCGGCAAAGGCGGCGAATTCCGCGGCGGACACGTAGCGCAGGTCGCCCAGCATGACCATGATCTCGTGGTTGCCGAGCACCATGTGCACCGCGCCGCCCGCCCGCCGCGCCTGCGCGTCGAGCTTCATCATCAGCTCGACTACCTCGCGGGAGCCCGGGCCGCGGTCGATCAGGTCGCCCAGGGATACCAGGTGGGTGTCGCCGCCGCTCCACTCGAGGTTCTCGTCGACGATGCCCAGCTCGCCCAGCAGCGCAACCCAGTCTTCAAAGGCGCCGTGCACATCGCCGAAGGCCACCACGCGGGCGTCTGTGCTTACCTCGTAGGCTGTTCCGGCCAGCGCCAGTGGCGCCCAGGCCAGCAGCGTGGCCAGCAGGATATGCTGCAGGCTGCGAGTCATGGCGTTCAAACCCGCGCGGCGCGGCGTGCGCTCGCCGCTGCCGGGAGGGCTCAAGCGGCGTTGCTCCCGGTCTTCGCCTTTGCCCTGCGCTTGCCGCGGCCTGACTTCGCTTTCGCGGCTGCGGTGCCGGACGCCTTCTTGCCCCTGCCGCGCGTGGCTTTGGCGCGGCTTTTGCGCACGGTTGCCCGGTGCAGCTGCTCGTAGGCCTCGGTCAGGCACTGGCGATAGAACTCCGGGTCCGGCAGCATTTCGCGGCAGGAGGTGAAGTTGATGGTAATCCTCCCGACACCGCTGATCACGGCGTGGAACAGGCCCATCATGTCCAGCAGCGGGCCCATGCCCATCATCATGTGCACCCGCGCGCCGGCGAGG
>JAWVYG010000206.1:0-5696 GCA_033722815.1 Halioglobus sp. | reverse complement strand
TGACCCGGGTCGAGTACCTGAAGCCGACGCAGGCGCACAATTTCGCCCTGGTGGATGCGGGCATGAACGACATGATCCGCCCCGCCCTGTACCAGGCCTGGCTGGATATCCAGCCGGTGGTGCAGGCGGCGAACGGGCAGCACAGGACCTGGGACATCGTCGGCCCCGTGTGCGAGACCGGCGATTTCCTGGGCAAGGACCGCGAGCTGAGCCTGGACCAGGGCGACCTGCTCGCGGTCCACGGCAGCGGCGCCTACGGCTTTGTCATGAGCTCCAACTACAACACACGCGGCCGCGCCGCCGAGGTGATGGTCGACGGCGACCAGGCCTTCATCGTGCGCGAGCGCGAGAGTTTCACCGACATGATTCGCGGCGAGCATCGCCTGCCCGCCGCAGACGCCGGAAGGGACTGAGCATGGTGCTGCACTTCACCAAGATGCACGGGGCCGGCAACGATTTCGTGGTACTGGACCTGATCAGCCAGCGCGCGCGGCTGCGCGCCCGCGATATCCGTCGCCTGGCCGACCGCCACACGGGGATCGGCTGCGACCAGGTGCTCGTGGTGGAGGCGCCGCGCGATCCGGAGGTGGACTTCCGCTACCGCATCTTCAACGCCGACGGCGAGGAGGTGGAACAGTGCGGCAACGGCGCGCGCTGCTTTGCCCGTTTCGTGCGCGACAAGAAGCTGACCAACAAGCGCGTGATCACCGTGGAGACCGCGGCGGGCATCATCGAGCTCAGGGTGCGCAATCGCAGCGAGGTCGAGGTCAACATGGGCGTGCCGGAGCTGGAGCCGGCGGCCATACCCTTCAACGCCGGTGAACGCGCCGACAGCTACACGCTCGATGTGGACGGCGCGGCCGTCGAGCTGGGCGCCGTGTCCATGGGCAATCCCCACGCCGTGCTGCGCGTCAAGGATGTGCGCGAGGCCCCCGTGCAGAGCCAGGGGCCTGCACTGGAGGTTCACCCGGACTTTCCGCGCAAGGCCAACGTGGGCTTCATGCAGGTGGTGTCGGATCGACGCATTCGCCTGCGGGTGTTCGAGCGCGGTGTCGGCGAGACCCTGGCCTGCGGCACCGGCGCCTGCGCAGCCGTTGTCTATGGCAATATTCGTGGTTGGCTGCGAGATACCGTGACAGTTGAGCTGCCCGGGGGTAAGCTGTCTGTATCGTGGGCCGGGGAGGGCGAGCCGGTCATGATGACGGGGCCCACGGAAGTGGTCTTCGAGGGCTCGATAAGACTATAACAATACCGCGCCCGGGCAGCGGCTGGGCACCGTACCCTGCCGCAGGCCACGGGTAGATGGCTTATAAAAGAACGCTACTACACAGGGGAGGTAGTCATCATGTCGGCCGGCAATGATCAGGCAGGTGCCGTTCAGTTTCCTGAATCCGAACTCAATGACGAGAGGGTGCGCGAGTACCTCAAGGTCAACCACGACTTTCTGCAGCGCAACCCGGACATGCTCGACTACCTGCACATATCGCACGCCTCCGGCAGCGCCATATCGCTGGTGGAAAAGCAGGTCAGCGTGCTGCGTGAGCGCAACATGGACATGCGCCACCGCCTCAACACCCTGACCGGCAACGCCCGCGAGAACGACAGGCTCTACGAACACACCCGCGACCTGGTGCTGGCCATGCTCGAGGCACCATCCGTCGAGGCGCTTTACGACAGCTTCATGACCGCGATCAACCGCGACTTTGACGTCGATCACGCCTGCATGATCCTGTACAGCGACAGCGACGAACAAACCGCCTACCGCACGGAGACGCTGGACAGGGCCAGGAACGAGATCGGGCCGCTGATCAAGGGCAACAAGGCCGTGTGCGGCACACTGCGCGCGGAGGAACTCAAGTTCCTGTTCCCGCAGGGCGACGGGGTCGGCTCCGCCGCGCTCATGCCGCTGTTCGACGGCGAGCCCGTCGGCCTGCTTGCCATCGGCAGTTCGGACGCAAATCGCTACAGCAGCAACGTGGGCACCCTGTTCCTGTCGCACATCGCGGACGTGATGGTCAGGCTGCTGCCGCGGATCGCAGCGGCAGGATAAACTCCCGTGGCCGCCGGCGCGCTGGAACGTTCCGCGCGGGAATTCATCGACTACCTGCGCGACGTGCGCAGGCTCTCACCCCACACGATCAGCAATTACGAGCGCGACCTGTCTTCCCTGCGCGAGTTCCTCGAGGCGCGCGGGATCGCGGACGTCGGCGCGGTGGAGGAGGCGGATATCCGCGGCTGGGTCAGCCAGCTGCACCGCAGGGGCCTCGCCGGCAGCAGCATACAGCGCAGCCTGTCCGCTGCACGCTCCTGGTTCAACCACCTGGGCCGCGCCAGCGGCCAGCCGCGCAATCCCGCCGCCGCGGTGCAGGCCCCGCGCAAGCCGCGACAGCTGCCGAAAACCCTGGATGCGGACCAGGTGGACAGGTATCTCGCCTTCGACGACGAATCGGACATCGCCCTGCGCGACCGGGCGATGGCCGAGCTGTTCTATTCATCCGGCCTGCGCCTGTCGGAACTCGCCGCGGTCGACGTCGAGGACATCGATGCCCAGACACAGCTGCTGAGTGTGACGGGCAAGGGCAACAAGACCCGCACCGTGCCCATCGGCTCCGTCGCCATGGCGGCGATCCAGCGCTGGCTGCGCGTGCGACCGGCGAGCGGCGACGCCGACAAGCCGCTGTTCACCAGCGCCCGCGGGAGGCGCATCAGCACGCGCAACATCCAGCAGCGCCTGAAAATCCAGGGGCGGCGCTCGGGGATGCACCAGGACGTGCACCCGCACATGCTGCGCCATTCCTTCGCCAGCCACATGCTCGAATCCTCCGGCGACCTGCGCGCCGTGCAGGAGCTGCTGGGGCACGCCAACATCTCCACTACGCAGATCTACACCCACCTGGACTTCCAGCACCTGGCGAAGGTCTACGACGCCGCGCATCCACGGGCGAAGCGGCGCAAGCGGGACTGACATGCCCATCGCGGTCATCACCTTCGACCTGGACAACACCCTGTGGGACGTGGAACCGGCCCTGCTGCGCGCCGAGGATGCACAGCAGCAATGGTTGCTGCAGCACAGGCCGGGCGCCGTGGAGCACCTCGATCACGAGGCCCTCTTCGAGTTCAAGAAGAGCGTGTGGAAGCGGCACCCGGAGCTTGCCCACCACGTGACGCAAATGCGCATACAGACCCTGTATGAACTGCAGCGCTCCGCCGGCTACGCGGAGGAGGAGGCGCGCGAGGGCGCGCGGCTGGCGTTCGACGTCTTCCTGCAGGAGCGGCACAAGGTGGAACTGTACGAGGAGGCGCTGGCGGTGCTGGAACAGCTGGCGGACAGCTATACCCTCGGTGCACTGACGAACGGCAACGCCGATATCTACAAGACGGACGCGGCCGAGTACTTCGACTTCGCTTTTTTGGCCGAGGATATCGGCGCCAGCAAGCCGCACCCGGACATGTTCGAGGCGGCGCTGCAGAAGGCGGGGGTCAGCGCCGGCCAGATTGTCCACGTGGGCGACGACCCGGACCACGACATACGCGGCGCGCAGGCCGTGGGCATGCGCACGGTGTGGATGAACGGGCGCGGCAAGGACTGGCCCGGGGGCGCGCCGGCGGACCGCGAGATCAGCAACCTGCGGCAGCTGCCCGCGGCGATCGGGGAAATACAGTCAGAGCTGAACCCCTGAAGTGCTCAGGGCATGACGACGAGCGGCGTCGTCAGAAGGAGAATAGACAGGGCCAGTAGCAACATGCTCGATGCACCCAGGCCGACATTCCACGCCGTTTTCACCGGGTCGATCTCGCGCTTCGACAGCTGCGCGATATCGATATAGGCCACGCTCACGTGTTCACCGACAATCGCGTCGGGCGTCAGCTCGGTGATGGTAAACGCGAACTCCCGCCTGTCCATGGTTGTTATCTCGACGAAGTCACCGACAGCGACGTCAAAGGGCCGCGCCGCACCGGCTGTCCGCCCCACACTGGTCATGCCCGTGCACGCCGTCAGCAGTAGCGCAAGGGTGTATGCGAGCACAGCGCGTACGCTCATGCTAGCCACCACCACGGCACGGTAACCAGCAGGAAGAGCGCTGCCCCGAGCACCTGGAGCAGTACGTGCGGCTCCTGCTCCACTTCGGGACCCACGGCGAGCGACTCGATATCCTCGACGGGGATCTCCAGGTCGTCGCCTTCAATGGACTGTGCGCTGACACCGGTCACCTTGAACTCGTAATGCTCGCCACCGCGCATTTCCACCACGACAGCGTCGCCCGGCTCCAGTCGGGCGAGCACTTCCGGCACTGACGGACTGGCTGCGCAGCCCGACAGGACAACGCCCAGCAGGACGGACAGGATCAAGCGGCACACAAAGACGCCTCCTTTCGTTGGTTACAGGCTAACTGCGGTGCCGGACCCGGCGCCTTGACGCAGCACAATGAATCGTCAGGCACTTAGGCCCGCACAAACGCCGCAAGATTCGCGTGCCGGGCAGGACGCCAACGAGAGAGGACCCGGACGGCCAAAGAAAAAGGGGCAGGCCTTTGGCCTGCCCCTTCGAGGTGTCGCGATCGGCCGGACGTGCGGCCGAATCAATGCTGCCCGTTACAGGGACTTGCTGATGGTGAACACCGCGGTGTCGTCAGCCAGCTCTTCCGTGGCGGAACCCACGTCGTCCTCGTCCAGGTCGGTGCCGACCCAGGCCAGGCTCAGGTCCACACCGAAAACGCTGTAGGAAACCGACACGGAGTAGTCCAGGTACTCGTCTTCACCCGGGGCCAGGAAGCCGTCATCCTCATCGAGGATGTTGTAACCGGCGTGCAGGCCGACGGTCAGCGCCTCCAGGGTGGGCAGCGCGAAGCTGTAATCCGCCGACAGGTACCAGAACTCTTCGGTCTCGGCGTAGTAGTCGTCGGAGTAGTTCAGCTGCAGGGTCAGGTCACGCCAGGACGTACCGACGTAGAATTCCTGGTAGTCGCCCTCACAGCAGCCCTTGTCGCCGGGATAATCATAGTAGACGTAGCCGACGTCGATGCCGAAATCAGTATCGCCGATGTTGCCCGCCCAACCGGCGTAGTAGTCCATCTCGATGCTGCCGTAGACACCGCCGCCGAAATCGACGGAGGAACCCCAGACACCGACGTAGAAGCCGGGGGCGAAAGCCGCGTCGAAGCCGCCCTGTACGGCGACGTCCTCGTCGGACTGGGAAATACCGCGGAAGCGGTAGTCGGTGGTCAGCGCGATGTTGCCGCTCACTTCGAAATCATCAGCCGCCTGTACCTGGGCAGCGCCCATGCCGGCCACCAGGGCGGCGGCAACGGATGCCGAAAGCAGTTTCTTGTTCAACATGTTTCTATCTCCTTAGCCAATTGTCAGAAAACAGGCCTGAACGGCGTCTACCTTCTCCGGGCACGTCACGAGCGCCGGCACAGTGGTGCCACGCGGGAAAAACATAGCCTGCAGTCCTTATTGTATGTTTTTTGGGCTCGCCAGGATTATGAAATAGTTGCCTTGCAGGGGTGTACTTGTACCGTCCCGGAACGGGCGGCGGGAAGGCTTTCGTGGCTAATGCCGCCTCCGGCGGGCGGGCATAAAAAAGGGGGGCCGAAAGGCCCCCCAAGTACGCATCGTTAAATGCGCCCGCAATTGTGTTACAGGCCGCTGCCGCTGGCGCCCACGAACTCGGGGTAGGCTTCCATACCGCACTC
>JAWVYG010000205.1:0-5708 GCA_033722815.1 Halioglobus sp. | reverse complement strand
TCTGCTGCGCCAGGCGCTCCCGCGACAGCAGCGCGCCCTGGCGCTCGATGCGCGACAACACCGGCACCAGCGGTATCTCGATGTCGCTAAAGACCGAGGCCACGCTGGCCTGCTCCTGCAGCTTCGGCCACAGGGTTTCGTGCAGCCTGAGGGTTATCTCGGCGTCTTCGGCGGCGTAGGGCCCCGCCTCCTCCAGCTTGACCTGGTTGAAACTCAGCTGCTTCGCGCCCTTGCCCGCGATGTCCTCGAAGTGGATCGTCTTGTGGCCCAGGTACTTCAGGGCGAGGCTGTCCATGTCGTGCCGCGTGGCGGTGGAATCCAGCACGTAGGACTCGAGCATGGTGTCGAACGCGATGCCGCGCAGGGTGATGCCGTGGTTGGCCAGCACGCTGGCATCGTATTTCAGGTTCTGGCCGACCTTGGCCTGCGCCGGGTCCTCCAGCAGCGGGCGCAGTTGCTCCAGTACCGCGTCCCTGTCCAGCTGCTCCGGCGCACCCAGGTAGTCATGGGCCAGCGGCACGTAGGCGGCGCTGCCGGTCTCCACCGCGAAGGAGACGCCGACGATGCGCGCCTGCATGTAATCGAGGCTGGTGGTTTCCGTGTCGAAGGCGAACAGCTTCGCCTTGTCGAGCCTCTCGAGCCAGCTGTCCAGCGCCTGCTGGTCGGTGACGATGTCGTATTGCGCGGGATCGGACGACGCCGTCGCGGCGGGTGCACCGCCCTCCCCCAGCAGCTCGTCCAGCCAGGAGCGGAACTCGAGCCGCGTGAACCAGTTTACGAGCGCCTCGTTGTCCGGCGGCGCATTGGCGAGGTCGTCCGGGCCCTGCTCGAGCTCCACGTCGGTCTTGATCGTGGCCAGCGCGTAGGACATGAAGGCGTTGTCGCGCTCGGCCTCCAGCTTCGCGCCCATGGTCTTGGCGCCGCGGAATGACAGCTCTGCGACCTTGTCGAGGTTGGCGTAGATTTCCTCCAGGCTGCCCAGCCCCTGCAACAGCCCGAGCGCCGTTTTCTCGCCGACGCCGGGCACCCCGGGAATGTTGTCCACCTTGTCGCCCATCAGGGCGAGGAAGTCGATGATCAGCCCGGGCGGTATGCCGAACTTTTCCTGCACGCCCGCCTCGTCCAGCACCGTCTCGGTCATGGTGTTGACCAGCGTGACGTTGTCGTCCACCAGCTGCGCCATGTCCTTGTCGCCGGTGGATATCACCACCGCCCTGCCCTGTGCGCTGGCCAGCCGCGCCAGCGTACCGATGACGTCATCCGCCTCCACCCCGGCTTCGCAGATGAAGGGCAGGCCCATCGCCTTCACGATTTCGTGAATCGGCTCGATCTGCTCGCGCAGCTCGTCCGGCATGGGCGGCCGGTTGGCCTTGTAGTCCGGGAACATGTCGTCCCGAAAGGTCTTGCCCTTGGCATCGAACACGACAGCCACCGGACTGTCGGGGTACTCGCTCACCAGGCGCCGCAGCATGCTGATCACGCCGCGCACCGCACCGGTGTTCTGGCCACTGGAGGTGGTGAGCATGGGCAGCGCGTGAAACGCGCGATAAATGTAGGAAGAACCATCGACCAGGACAATGGGTGCGTTCTTCTTGCTCATGCGGTGGATCCTGGACTGGCTTGCTGGAGGAATCGGTTCGGCCGGAGCGCGATCCGGCGAGGTCTCGGCATTAAAGCCCATTCCCCTGCAAATTGCCACGTCACCCCGGGACACCCGGCCGACAGCCCCGGAGAACCGTCACAGGCAACATAAGTGTTACTTTGGTGCAAATAGTTGTTACCTGCACCATTTGTTGGCGACTGGCCGATAAAAATTCAATGGAAAACAATATGATATCCGCAAATAGTTCACAGAAAATTCACCCGCGCAAGGCATGAAAGCGCAACCTGGACAGGTATACTACGTCCATGATCCACACAAGTGTTACCTTCGTAACACTTATGGTAACGCTGTTAAAGGAGGGATCATGCATCACCGATATCTGCTCAGCGCCATACTCCTTGGCGCCCTGACCGGACCCGCGATGGCCCAGCCGACAGCCCTGTTCGCCGCGGCAGCGCCGAACACGCTGCCCGGCGCGAACGCCGGCCTGCTTTACCAGGGGGTCGCGCTCGAACAGCCCGAAAGCGAGAGCGGCGCCCTGTACGACGGCAAACACCTGCTCAGGGCCGTGAGCGCGCGCATCGAGCAATCCCTGGACGCCCTGCTGCCCACGGCGGAATTGCCGGAGATTTCCGGCGTGCCGCGGCCGGCAGCGCCCCTGTCTGCCGACAGCGGGGAGTAACGGGGCTTCATCGGCCACCTGCGTCCGGCCCCTGCCGCGCGACGTGGCCACGGCGGCGGGGAAAAACGTGCGCGCGTTCACAGTTTGTGCCCGGCAGCGACGCGCCCGGATACAAATCTACAGTTATTACTTTTAATGATGGAATATTGTTATTATATTCCATTCTTTCTCGGCGATACTCTGGGTATCCGCCGCCAGCTCAACTCTCCATGCAGAGAGAACGCACAAGGGGACAACGATGAAAATGCGCTTTTTTGCCGGCCTGGTGATCGCCGGAACAGCCCTGACCGCCACCGCCGGGGACGTCGCGACGCAGGGTCCTGAAGCCGTCGCCGAACACCACGGCGAGGCCGTGAATGCCAACGTGGCTACTGAAAGTCAATTTAGAACTTACCAGGCGGGAAGCCAGCTGCTGATTGACATCTCCGCCAGGGTAGGCAGTGACCTGGACGCCCGTATGGAACGCGAACTGGCGCACGACAACCTGCCCGAGCAGTACTCTCAGGAGCTGTTAGTAAGCAGAAACTAACAACAAGGGCCGCATACTACAGGCCCTTGTCCCACATCGCTCGCGCAGAGCGATAGGTCAGCTTCATCTTTGCCTGGTCCAGTGGCGTCTTGAAGAAGCCGTGGTAGTCGCCCTTCGGGTTAATTAGTACCACATTGGCACTATGGTCGACCTGGTAGTCGCCACCCTCCACCGTCACCTTGCGAAAGGGCGTATTCAGCGCCGTGGCGAAGCGATGAATGTCCAGGAACTCGCCGGTCACGCCGGTAAACTCCGCATTGAAGTAGGGCACGTACCCCGCCAGCTGCTCTACCGTATCGCGCGCCGGGTCCACCGACACCATCACCACCTCCGTATCCTCCACCTCGGTGCCCTCCAGCGAGGCGACGAAGTCGTTGAGGAACGCCATGGTGGTCGGGCAGATGTCCGGGCAGTGGGTGAAGCCGAAGAACACCAGCGTCCACCGCCCCTCGAAACGCGCCTCGGTGAACGCCTCGCCGCGATGGTCCACGAGCTTCAACTCGCCGAAATCCCGCGGCGTCGAATGCAGGAACAGCCCGTTCGCCTGCATTTCCGAGACGGTCATGATGCGCGGCAGGGTGATCCGGTAGACAAAGCCGCCGACGATGATGGTGATGAACACCAACAGCGCCGCGACGGTGATCTTGATATTGCGGGACTGGCTCACAGGGTACTCACGGGAAAAAGGTAGTGGTCGACCAGCATGATGACGAACAGGGCCATCAGGTAGGTAATCGAGTAGCGGAAGGTTTCCATCGGCGCGTTCGGGTTCTTGTCACGCATCAGCTCGATGGCCCAGTACAGGAAGCCCCCGCCGAGCACCACCGCGCCCAACAGGTACAGCGGACCGCTGAGGCGCGTGGCAAAGGGCAGCAGGGTGATCAGGAACATGATGATCGTGTACAACAGGATATGCAGCTTGGTGAACGCGACGCCGTGGGTCACCGGCAGCATCGGGATGTCCACCGAGGCGTATTCCTCCCGCCGCGCGATCGCCAGCGCCCAGAAGTGCGGCGGCGTCCAGGCGAAAATGATCAGCACGAGGAGGAGGGCGTGGCCGTGGATTTCGCCGGTAACCGCAGTCCATCCGAGCAGCGGTGGGGCCGCTCCCGCCAGGCCGCCGATCACGATATTCTGCGGCGTCGCGCGCTTCAGGAACATCGTGTAGATAAACGCGTAGCCCACCAGCGAGGCCAGCGTCAGCCAGGCCGTGAGGGCGTTGATCCAGACCAGCAGGATGGCCATCCCGGTGCCGCCGAGCAGCAGCGCGAACAGGGCGGCCTGTTGGTTGCTGACGCGGCCCTGGGCGACGGGCCTGGCCTGTGTGCGCGCCATCTTCTGGTCGACACGCTGGTCCACCAGGTGGTTCACCGCCGCCGCCGCCCCGGCGCACATTGCGATGCCCAGGTTGCCGAGCACCAACACGTGCAGCGGCACCATGCCCGGCACCGCCATGAACATGCCGATGGCGGAACACAGGATCATGAGCAGAACGACATTGGGCTTGGTCAGCTCCTTGTAGTCGCGCCACGAAGCCGCTTCTGTCGATTCAACCTGTGCCATGGGGCTGTTAACCACTGGAGTTCTTCAGCAGGAACTTGAGATCGGAAATGACATCCTTGTAAGGGATGTCGCTATTGTAGGACATCATGACCCAGCCGCGCGGGTCGATCAGGTACCAGGTGCTGGGATCGTCGTGCCACTCCGCGAACAGCGCGTCGAAGCCGCCGCGGGCCAGGCGCAGTGCCTTCATGCCGCGGTGTTCGCCGGCCAGCAGTGCGGCGAAGTCGGCCGGAAGAGGGCGGTCGTCACTGAGCCGGGTAATGCCCAGCGGCAGAGTGGCCGCGTCCCGCTCACTGAACACGATCCTGCGGATACGGTTGTAATCCTTGCCGATGGCGACGTGAATCTGGCGGGTGACGTACAGCGCGCGCTCACAGTTCTCGTCGCAGCTCGCATTGCCCGCCGGCACGGCCAGTGTCCAGCGCGGCTCCAGTTCGGCATAGGTCGCGGGGATGCCTTCATCGAACAGGTCGATGTCGTCGACCTGGCGCGGGGGCTGCAGCAGGGTGCCGCGATTGGCCGTGCCCATCGTGCCGACGAGGTCCAGCTCGCCCTCGACCACGAAGTACCACAGCCACGTTGCCGCGAGCATCATGGTGACGGGTATGCCCGCGATCAGGAGCAGCACGAGGCGGTTGCCGCCATTAGCGGTCATCGGGTGTCCTCCCACGATTACCGAGCACAGCCAGCAGGTTGCTGCTGCGCACGAGGTACAGGAACGCCAGTACGGCGGACATGAGGAACCACTGCACGGCGTACCCGAAATGCTTGGCCGGACTGACGTTGACCAGGGGCCAGTCTACGTACAGCGCGGCAGCGTCATCAGCATCGATACGCACCGGGTAGGGAAACAGCTCATCCACCGGCACGTCCAGCGCCGCGGCGATCTTGTCCAGCTGCACAGCCTGCACGCGCTTGGGCCAGCCGTCGGCCAGCGGCTTGTCCGCCAGCATATAGGGTTTGCCCGGCGCCACGTACACCTGGCCCGCCAGGGTCAGCTCACCCTGCACAGGGGGCGCATCGGGCAGGGAGCGGCGCCCGGGATCGGCCACCACCCAGCCGCGGTTCACCAGCACCAGGCGCGGCGAGCCCTCGGCCAGTTCAAAGACGCCGAGCACCTCGTTGCCATAGCGGCCCTGCACCATCTTGTTGTCCAGCAGGAAGTAGTGTTGCGGGTGAAACTGGCCACGCAGCTGCACGGGACGGTAGGCCAGCTGTTGCTGCGGCAGTTCGACGAGCTCCGTCAGCGGGGCAGGGGGCTGCTGTCGCATCAGTTCGAACTCGCGCGAGATGGCGGACTTCTCCTCGGCGCGCTCGAGCTGCCAGAAGCC
>JAWVYG010000204.1:0-5711 GCA_033722815.1 Halioglobus sp. | reverse complement strand
GGCCGATGTCGCTGAGTATGTCGAAGCCCACCGAGCCACCGGCACCCTTCAGCCAGTGGGCCACCAGGGCCAGCTCGTTGTAGTTGTTGTCCTGCTGCAGTTGTTCGATCTCTTCCATCTGGTCCTGCAGGCGGTCGATGAAGCGGTTGATCACCGGGTGGAAACTGGGGTTGCCCTGCAGCCGCGACACCAGCGGGCCTGTCTCGTTGGCCGCTTCGAGCGGCGGCGCACCCTGCGCCGCCTGTTCGCCATTCACCGGTTGCCTTGCGTTGTCGACGTCGACGTCGACGTCGCCGGTGCCGGTGGCCAGGCGTGCCACCAGCACGCGCACCTCCGCCAGCCGCGGCTCCACCTGGGCCGGGTCCGCCGCCCGGGCGGCCTCTTCCAGCGCCAGGGCCGGTTCCGTCAGCGCGTCGAAGCCCATGGAGCCCGCGGAGCCCTTCAGCCAGTGCGCCAGTTTCTGCAGCTCCTCGAAGTTTCGCGCCTTCCAGGCCGCCTCGAAGGTCATCATTTGTTCGCGGGCGCGCACCACGAAGCGCTCGATCAGGTCTGAGATGCGTTCGTTGCTGGCCAGCCGCGAGTACAGCGGCGCACTGCTGGCGGCGACGGGGGCCGGCTCCCGGGCCGCCTGCGGCCTGATGGGAACGACCTCGCTGGCAGCGACCTCGCGTCCGCCCAGCATGCCCGCCAGCAATTCCAGCAGGCTGTTGATCTCTATCGGCTTTGGCATGTAGGCGGTGAAGCCGTGCTCCAGGCACTCTTTCTCGAAGCCCTTCATGGCGTTACCGGTGAGCGCCACGATGGGTTGCGTCATGCCCGCCTTGCGCAGCATCTCGGTCGCCTCGAAGCCGTCCATGACCGGCATCTGCACGTCCATGAGAATCGCCGCATAGGTCTTCTCGCTGGCCTTGCGTACGCCGACCTCGCCATTCTCGGCACTATCGACGCGCAGGCCGACCTCCTCCAGCACGATGCTCACCAGTTCGCGGTTCTCGGCGCCGTCGTCCACGATGAGCACGTCCTGCTCCGGGAACTCCCAGTGGCGGATGCCGGCGGTAGCCTGCTGCGCGGCAACCTGCGCCAGCGAGTCCGGGGCCAGCATCGGCACGCCCTCGAGGGAGCCGGTTGCCACCGTTACGCGGAAACGGCTGCCGGCGCCGGGTTCGCTGGTGACGGTGATATCGCCGCCCAGTAGCCTGGCCAGGTTCAGCGAGATCGCCAGGCCCAGCCCGGTGCCGCCGAAGCGCCGCGTGATGGAACTGTCCGCCTGCACGAAGGGATCGAAGATGGCCGCTGCCTGCTCCCGCGTCATGCCGATGCCGGTATCGCGTACTTCGGCCGCGAGCAGCGGCTCGGCGCCGCTGTCGTCCAGGCTCAGCACGATCTCCACGCCGCCCTGCTCGGTGAACTTGATGGCGTTGCCGATCAGGTTGGTCAGGATCTGGCGCAGGCGCACCGGGTCCGACTGGATGGTCTCGGGGATGTCGCTGTCGGCGCTGAAGCTCAGGTCGATGCCCTTTTCACTGGCGCGCACGCCCAGTACCTGCACCAGTTCCTCCAGGATGAGGTGGGGCTGGCAATCGATCTGCTCGACATCCAGCGCGCCGGCCTCCACCTTGGACAGGTCGAGGATATCGTTGATGAGCCCGAGCAGGTGCGAGCCGCTGCGATGAATGGTGTCGAGGTAGCGGCGGTTTTCCTCCTCGCTGCCCTTGCCGTAGCCGCGCTTGAGTACCTCGGTGAAACCGAGGATGGCGTTCATCGGCGTGCGGATCTCGTGGCTCATGTTGGCGAGGAAGGCGCTCTTGGCCTGGTTGGCCTGCTCCGCCTCGTTCTTGGCCTTGCGCAGCTCGATTTCCTTCTCTTCCAGTTCCGTCACGTCGTCGAAGCTGATCAGTACGCCACTGGCCTTGTCCTTGTCCGCCAGCACCGGTGAGCAGTTGACCATGAACGTGCGGGTGCCCTGGTCCGCCGTGTGCAGGCGCAGCATCTCGTTCATCTGCACCTCGCCCTGTTCCAGCGCCGCGGTCCAGGGCGCGAGTTCCGGCTGCAGCGGCGCGCCGTCGGTGCCGCCCCAGTCGAAGCTCAGCACGCTGTCGCCGAGCAGACCGTTGGGCGAATTGCCGACGATGCGCGCGAAGGCCTGGTTGGCCAGTACGATGCGGCCCTTGCTGTCGAGCACCAGCAGACCTTCCGCCATGGTATCCAGCGCGGTGCGCACGCGGTCCGGCACCGCCTGCGACGGGTCCAGCTGCTGCAGCATCTTGCGCAGGTAGAAGTAGAAGATGAAGAAGCCCAGGGCGCACAGGTACAGGGCGATCTGTACCAGCGGGTCCTCGAGGAAGCCGCGCCAGCCGGCGCTGGTCAGCGGCTCGTAGCGCAGCTCGACCCGGCCCCACTCGCGCTGGCCGGCCCACAGCGGCACCTGTATCTGTGCATCGGTGGATATACCGTCTTCCAGCGGCTGCCACTGGGCCTCGTGGTCGCCCACGGTGGTCATTACGCGGCCGTCGGCGCGGCGCACGGCGGCGGACAGCAGGTCCGGGTTGCGCTCGACCACGAACTGCAGGCTCGCCTGCAGGCGCAGTATGTCGCGGCTGGTGATATAGGCGGAGCCGTTGGCGGCGATGGCCTCGCCTACCGCGGCGCGGCTTTTCAGCACCGCGGTGCGCTCGTCCGGTATCAGGCCGAGCAGTGAGGAGACCAGTATCAGGCTGAGCAACAGGCCGGTCAGCCCGATGGCTATCCGGAAGGCGGCGCTCGGTGCTTTGAACAACCGACCTATCATTGCTTTCTCTCCCGCTCTTCCTCGTCGGTATCAATGTCATCGTCTGCCTGGGCCACGATGGACTCGAGGCTCTCGTCGTCCTCGTCGTCGCGCGACACCATGGTCGCCAGTACCGGCGTCGGGTCGATGAAGCGCCAGGCGGGCATCGAGCTGAGCACGGTGCTGAGTATCACGCCGCTGCGGATCAGCCAGGCGACGTAGCCGATGGACAGGCCGGAGCCGATGGCGACACTGCTGTCCACGATCACGCGGCCCCACTCCTGCTGCGCGATCAGGTCGTTGCGCAACTCATCCAGCGTCGTGGAAAAATCCTGCGACGAGGTGAACGCCGTGAAATTGGTCAGCGAGGTATCCATGCTGACCAGCGTGTTGAACACGGTCTCGTGCACCGTCACCGTCTGCGTGGCCGTGATCTCGTTGACTTCGATCTCAGGTGCGTAGCCGCTGAAGCTGCTGGTGTTGTACAGCACCGTGGTCCGGTCATCGTCCAGCTCCAGTTCGACCGTGGTGGTGACGATGATGGTGTCGCCGTCATCGTCCTGCGCTGTGCTGGTACCCGGCACGGTCTCTGGCAGCAGGGGAGCCGTTTCGGCTACGGGTTCCGCTTCCGGCTCGCGTGCCTCCTGCGGTTCCTCCGGCTCTTCCTGGGCGGTGTCGTCGCCAATCGGTGCCGGCTCCTCGGCGACCGGCAGCTCCGGCTCGTCGTCGATGACCTCGATCAGTGTGCTGCCTTCGAACAGCAGGCGGATGAGGCCCTCGGCGGGTCCTGCGCCCGCGGCGTCCTCGATCTGCGTGCTGATCGTCGTATCCTTGCCCTCGCCCGGGCCGGGGGTGAAGACCACGCCCGCCAGCGCCCTGTTCACGTTGGCCAGCGTATCGGTAATGCGCCATACCCCGCCCGCGGCGTCGTAGCTGGCGCCGTCGTTGGCGCTCAGGCTGCCGGCGGACGGGTCGGCCAGCGTCAGCGTCGCGGTGATGAACTCGCCCGCATCGACGTCGGTCACCACGATGTCATCCAGCGCTACCGCACTGTCTTCCTCGGTATAGGTGAACACCTGGTCCAGGTTGGCGGCGCCGGGTGCGTCGTTGACCGGGATGACATCCAGGCTGATGACGCCGTCCGCCGGCCCGGTGCCCGCGGCGTCCTCGACGTGGGTGATGATGGTGGTGTCGGCCTCGTTGTCGGCGGCCGGGTTGAACACCACACCGGCCAGCGCCGCGTTGACCTCGGCCACCGTGCCGCTGATGGTCCATGTGCCGCTTGCCGCGTTGTAGCTGGCGCCGTCATTGGCGCTCAGGCTGCCGGTGACCGGGTCCGCCAGCGTCAGCGTCGCCGTGATGATGTCACCCGCGTCGACGTCGCTCACCACGATGTCGGCAAGGGCCACCGCGGCGTCGTCCTCGGTATAGGTCAGCTGCTGGGTCATATTGGTGGCCGTGGGCGCATCGTTCGCCGCCACGGCGGTCAGGGTGATGGTGCCGTCCGCGGGACCGGTGCCGGCGGCGTCCTCGATATGCGTGCTGATGGCGGTGGCGCCGTCGTTGTCGGCGGCCGGGTTGAACACCACCCCGGCCAGCGCCGTATTCACGGCGTCCACGCTGCCGGTGATCGACCACACGCCCGTGCCTGCGTCGTAGCTGGCGCCGTCATTGCTGCTCAGGGCGCCCGACGCGGGATCGGCCAGCGTCAGGGTCGCGGTAATGACGTCGCCCCGGTCGGGGTCCTGCACCGCGATGTCATCCAGCGCCACCGACACCTCGCCCTCGTTGTAGCTCAGTGCCTGGTCCATGTTGCTGGCGGTGGGCGTGTCGTTCACCGGGTTGACCGAGATAACGATAATGCCGTCCCCGGGGCCGGTACCGGCGGCGTCCTCGACGTGGGTGATAATCCTGGTCTCGGCATCGCGCGTGTCGTTCGGCAGGAACTCCACGCTCGCCAGCGCCGCGTTGACGTTGTCCACGGTGCCCGCCACGGTCCACACGCCGGCCGCGGCGTCGAAGCGCGCGGCGCCGGATGCACTGAGGCTGCCGCTGGCCGGGTCCTCCAGCGTCAGCGTCACCGTGACGATGTCGCCCGTGTCGGCGTCGCGCACCACGATGTCGTCCAGGGCCACCGAGGTGTCGCCCTCGTCGTAGGACAACAGCTGGTCCATGTTGGTGGCGACGGGAGCGTCGTTGGCCGGCCGTACGGTCAGGGTAATGGTCCCGTCTGCCGGGCCGGTGCCGGCGCTGTCCTCGATGTGTGTGGCGATCGAGGTGTTCACGTCGTTTTGCGCCAGCGGGTTGAACACCACGCTGGCCAGCGCCGCGTTCACGTTGGCCACGCTGTCGGTGATGCTCCACACGCCCGTGGAGGCATTGTACGTGGCGCCGTCGTTGGCGCTGAGGCTGCCGGTGGCGGTATTCGCCAGCGTCAGCGTGGCGGTGATGGTGTCGCCGGCATCGATGTCCGCCACCACGATATCGCCGATCGCCACGACCGTGTCGCCCTCGTTGTACAACAGCACCTGGTCCAGGTTGGTGGCAGTGGGCGGGTCGTTGGCCGGCGTGACGTTCAGGCTGATGATGCCGTCTGCCGGGCCGGTCCCCGCCGCGTCCTCGATATGCGTGGTGATGGTGGTAGCCACTTCGTTGGTCGGGATCGGGGTGAACGCGACATTGGCCAGCGCGGTGTTTACCTGCGCCACGGTGCCGGTAATGCTCCAGACGCCGGTGACGGCGCTGTAGCTCGCGCCGTCGTTGGCGCTGAGGCTGCCGGTGGCGGTGTCCGCCAGTGTCAGCGTGGCGGTGATGGTATCCCCGGTGTCCACGTCTGTCACCACAATGTCGTCCAGGGCCACGCTGGCGTCACCCTCGTTGTAGGCGAGCACCTGGTTCATATTGGTGGCGGTGGGGGCGTCGTCGGCCGGGGTGACGTTCAGGT
>JAWVYG010000203.1:0-5732 GCA_033722815.1 Halioglobus sp. | reverse complement strand
GTCCTTGCGGCTCTGCACGAACAGGTCGTCCGGCAGGCCCGCCCGGGCCTGCGCGGCAAACACCACCGGCTCGCCGCCGCGCCAACCGTGGCGCATAAAATAGTTGGCGACGCTGCCGATGGCGTCCACCGGGTTGTTCCAGATATCCACGACGCCGTCAGCGTCGTAATCGATGGCGTAGCTGCGGTAGCTGCTGGGCATGAACTGGCCGTAGCCCATCGCCCCGGCGTAGGAGCCCTTCAGCTGTGTAGGGTCCATGCCCTGGTCCCGCGCCAGTATCAGGTAGTGCTTGAGCTCCCTGGTGAAGAACTCCGAGCGGCGCGGGTAATCGAACGCCAGCGTGGACAGGGCATCCAGCACACGGTACCTGCCGGTGATGCGCCCGTAGGAAGTTTCCACGCCGATGATGGCGACGATGATCTCGGCGGGCACACCCATCTCCCGCTCGGCGCGCTGCAGTGTCTCGCGGTGCTGCGCGTAGAAGTCCACACCTTCGCGCTCGCGCTTGTCGGTAAGGAAGATGTCGCGGTACTCGTGCCAGGGCTTGACCCTCTCCGCGGGGCGGGAGATGGCCTCGAGGATGCTGTCTTTCTTCTGTGCCTGTGCGAACACGGCCAGCAGCGCGTCGCGCTCGAAGCCTTCCTGCGCCACCAGTTCGTCGACTACGGCCAGGGCCGCGGCGTTGTCGCCGTAGTTTTCCGCGGCGCAGGCCTGCGTGGACCAGACACAGGACACGAGGAGGAGGATTCTCAAAGCTGCGGACATAGACGACTGCTCTTGTGCACGGAGGCCAGCTGCTGCAGGCCGCCAGGGTTCGGGTTCATCACCGGGTAACCATACGTTTCTCGGTACTGATTGCCATGAGAATGCCGAAGCCGCCCATCAGGGTCACGATTGACGTCCCGCCGGCGCTGACCAGTGGCAATGGCACCCCCACCACCGGCAGCAACCCCGCGACCATCCCCATGTTAACAAAGATATATACGAAAAACGTCAGGGTCAGACTTCCCGCCACCATGCGCCCGAAACTGGTCTGGGCGTGCAGGCCGATCCAGAAGCCGCGCAGCAGGATCAACAGGTAGATCGCCAGCAGAAGGAGCACACCGCGCAGCCCGAACTCCTCACCCAGCACGGCGATGATGAAGTCGGTATGGCTCTCGGGCAGGAAGTCGAGCTGCGACTGGGTACCCTGCAGCCAGCCCTTGCCCTCCCAGCCGCCGGAGCCGATGGCCGTCTTGGACTGTATGATGTTCCAGCCGTGGCCGAGCTTGTCGCTCTCCGGGTCGAGCATGGTGATAATGCGCTGCTTCTGGTAGTCCTTGAGCACGTACTGCCAGACAGGCCAGGCGGATGCGGCTGCGACAAACGCGGCGCCGACGATGTAGCGCCAGCCGATCCCCGACATGAACAGCACGAACAGGCCGCTGGCGGCGATGAGCAGCGCAGTGCCGAGGTCCGGCTGCTGCAGGATCAATGCCGACGGTATGCCGAGGATCACCAGCGCGCCCATGACGTACATGAAGCGCGGCGGCAGGATGCGCTCGGCGAGGAACCACGCCACGCCCAGCGGCAGGGCGATCTTCATGATCTCCGACGGCTGGAAGCGGAATCCGCCGATCTGCAGCCAGCGCTGGGCGCCCTTGGCCCCGACGCCGGCGAACATCACCGCCAGCAGCATGGCCACACCGGCCAGGTATAGCCACGGCGCCCAGCGGGCGTAGCGCTGCAGGGTGATCTGCGCGGCGATGAGCATGCCGACGTAGGCGACAAGAAAGTAGCGGCCCTGGCGGATCACCGCGTCCATACTCTGGCCGGACGCGCTGTACAGCACGAACAGGCCGTAGGCGGTGAGCGCCAGCAGCAACAGCAACAGCGGCACGTCGACGTGCATGCGCATGGCCAGGCTCGGCGCGCGGGCCATGGCACGAGAACCCTGGTGGGGCATCTGGCGGACATAATCGCCCATCAGCCGGCGGCCCCGAACAGCCAGGTGTCGATCACCGCACGGGCAATGGGCGCCGCGGCGGAACTGCCGCCGCCGTTCTCGACAATGATGGCGACGGCGATCGTGGGATCCTGCATCGGCGCGAAGGCGATGAACAGGCCGTGGTGCCGCAGGCGCTCGGCGACCTCGTCCTCTTCGTAGACTTCACCCTGGGGGATAGCGATCACCTGCGCGGTGCCCGTCTTGCCGGCCATGTCGTAGCGAATGCCCTCGGCCAGGTAATCCGCGGTGCCGCGCTCCCCGTGCACCACCTCGCGCATGCCGTCGAACACGGCGTCCCAGCTGCCACTGGCGGCGCGCACCGGCTCCTGCAGCGGCGCCGCGACCGCCTCGCCGTCGATCGATTTCAGGATGCGCGGCACGCGGCGCTCCCCGCGCATCGCCATGACACTGGTGGCGGCGGCCAGCTGCATCGGCGTGGCCAGCCAGTAGCCCTGCCCGATGCCGGCGCTGATGGTCTCGCCGGGGAACCAGGTCTGCGCCATGGCGCGGCGTTTCCAGTCGGTCGAGGGCAGCACACCGCGGCGCTCACTGGTGGTGTCGACGCCGGTCCTGGAACCGAAGCCGAAGGGCGCGAGGTAGTCGTGCATGCGATCGATGGTCAGGCGCCGCGCGAGGTCGTAGAAATACACGTCGCAGGATTCGGCGATCGCCATCTTCAGGTCGACCTGGGGCGCGTGGCCGGTGCCGCGAATGCGCAGTATCCAGTCGCGGTAGAGGCGAGAATCGCCCGGCAGCCGGTACCAGCCCGGGTCCGGCACCGTATCTTCCGCTGTCATCAACCCGGACTCCAGGCCGGCAATACCCATGAACGGCTTGACGGTGGAACCCGGCGGGTAGGAACCCTGTACCGCCCGGTTGAACAGCGGCACGTCGGGCGAGTCGCGCAGCGCGCTGTAGTCCTTCGTGCTGATGCCGTTGACGAAGAGGTTGGTATCGAAGCCGGGCGTGGACACCAGGGCGAGCACGCCGCCGGATTTCGGGTCCATGGCGACCACGGCGCCGCGCCGCTCCCCCAGTGCCTCCCGCGCCGCTTTCTGGACGTTGTAATCCAGGTGCAGCGTGATGTCGGCGCCCGGCTGCGGCGCGTGGCGTTCCAGCACCCGCAGCACCCGCCCGTGGGCGTTGGATTCGACGTTCTGGTAACCGACGGTGCCGTGCAGCAGGTCTTCGTAGTATTTCTCCACGCCGACCTTGCCGACGTGGAACGTGCCGCGGTAGTCGGTCTCGTCCAGCAGCAGCGCCTCTTCCTCGTTGATACGGCCCACGTAGCCCAGCGCGTGGGAAAAGAGCTCGCCGTGGGGGTAGTGCCGCAGCAGCTGCGCGTCGACGATCACGCCGGGCAGCCGGTGACGCTCCACTGCCAGCAGCGCGCGCTCCTCTTCGGTCAGCCGGAAGCGCAGGGGCACCGGCTGGTAGGGGCGGGTGCGCCCCAGCTTCTTCCGGAAGCGTTCCACGTCCGTGTCGCTGATGGGCACCAGCTCGCGCAGCTGTGCCAGCATGGCGTCGAGATCATCGATCCGCTCGGGCACTACCGAGAGAATGAAACTGGGGCGATTGTCGGCCAGCAGTACGCCGTTGCGATCGTAGATCAGGCCGCGCTTGGGCGGCAGCGGCTGCAGTTGCACCCGGTTGCGCTCGGACTGCACCCGGTACTTCTCGTAGTCGCTGATCTGCAGGGAGTAGTAACGCACCAGCACGAGGCCCAGCAGGGCGAGCACGAGGCCGATGGCGGTCGCAGTGCGGGCATTGAAGATGCGTATCTCAAGATTCTGGTCTTTTAAAGCGATCTTGGGAGGCATCTGTACTGACTGCGCCGTTGCGAGATGAACTAGCTGCGATGATACGGGTGGTTGGCAGTGATTGTCCAAGCCCGGTACAGCTGTTCCGCGAGGATCACCCTGACCAGGGGGTGCGGCAGGGTCAGGTCTGAGAGGGACCAGCGCGACTGGGCCCGTTCCAGGCAGGCGTCGGACAGGCCATCGGGACCGCCGATCAGCAGGCTGTAGTTGTCGCCGGACATCTGCCAGTCCTCCAGCGTGCGCGCCAGGGTTTCCGTGGCGAAGGACTTGCCGCGCACATCCAGGGCGATGACGCGGTCCGCAGCGGGGATGGCGGCGAGAATGGCCTCGCCCTCACGCTCGCGCAGCTGCGCGGCGCCAGCGCCGTTTTTTGCCAGCGGGATCTCACGCCAGTCGAGCCCGATCTGCCGCGGCATGCGCCGGGTATATTCTTCCACGCCATCGTTCACCCACTGCGGCATGCGGGTTCCGACGGCGATGACGGTGATTCGCATCAGGCCTCAGGACTTGTCCAGAGACGTTCCAGGTCGTAAAAGTCGCGCGTGGCCGGCAACATCACGTGCACCACCACGTCGCCGAAGTCCACCAGCACCCAGTCCCCGGCATCCTCGCCCTCGATCCCCAGGGGGCGCATACCGTTCTTCTTCGCTTCCATGCTGACATTTTCCGCCAGCGAGCGAACGTGGCGGTTGGAGGTGCCGCTGGCGATGACCAGGCAGTCCATGACATCGGTGAGTTCGCGCACATCCACCACTACCGTGTTGACGGCCTTGAGGTCGTCGAGGGCGGCGACAACCAGCTCGGTCAGTTCCTCAGCGTTCATGGGGCGCGGCGTGTTGCAGGTTCATGCATTTCAATGGGCATACAGTGCCTTGGCTTCGATGTGTTCCAGGACCGCCTGCGGCACGAGGTAGCGCACGGACCGGCCGGCGGCGAGCAACTGCCTGATCTCGGTCGATGAGATCGCCAGCGGACGCAGCTCTTCCACCAGTATACTGCCCGCGGCGGCGGCGCGCAGGGCGCCCGCATCCTGCGCGCGGTGCGCCTGCAGCCAGTCGGCCACCGCGCCGCTTTCGGGCAACAGCCAGCCGGGACGCGCGAGCACCACGATATGGGCCCAGTCCAGCAGCTCCCTCCAGCGATGCCAGCGGGCGATGTCCAGCACCGCATCGCAGCCCATGACCATGCAGATGCTGCGCCCGGCGCCGAATTCCTCGCGGATCTCCACCAGGCTGTCGATGGTATAGGACTTGCCGCTGCGGCGCAGTTCGCGGGTATCGCAGGCGAGCCGGGGCTCCCCCGCCACCGCCAGTTCGACCATCGTCGCCCGGTCCTGCGCACTGCAGCCGGGTTCGTCACGCAGCGGCGGCACGGCGCAGGGCATCAGGCGCAGTTGCGCCAGGTCGAGTTTCTCCACCAGTTCGACGGCGGAGCGCAGGTGCCCGAAGTGGATGGGGTTGTAGGTGCCGCCGAATACGCCGATCGGGGACGGGCTGCGCGCCACCTCGCTCAAGTGCGGATCTGCCCCTCGCCGAACACCACGAACTTCTGCGAGGTCAGGCCCTCCAGCCCGACCGGGCCGCGCGCGTGCAGCTTGTCGGTGGAGATACCGATCTCTGCGCCCAGGCCGTATTCGAAGCCATCGGCAAAACGCGTGGAGGCGTTGACCATGACGGAACTGGAATCCACCTCGCGCAGGAAGCGCATGGCCCGGGCGTGGTCGCCGGTGACGATGCTGTCGGTGTGCTGTGAGCCGTAGGTGTTGATGTGCTCGATCGCCTCGGTCAGGCCGTCCACCACGCGCACCGCCAGCACAGGGCCGAGGTACTCCTCGTACCAGTCCTCCTCCGTCGCCGCGCGGGCATCGGCGAGAATCTCGCGGGTGCGCTCACAGCCTCGCAACTCGACGCCGGCCTCGGCGTAGG